>VGJG01000010.1 GCA_016867615.1 Candidatus Aminicenantota bacterium
TGAAGATGTTGACCTCGCGGCCGAGGAGCCTGATCGTCTCGTCGAGCTCGGCCCGCTGGTCCTGGGCCAGGGCCTTGGTGGGGAAGACGTAGGCCGCCCGGGTCGAGGGGTCCTTGAGGACGGCGTCGAGCACCGGCAGGTTGTAGCACAGGGTCTTGCCCGAGGCCGTGGGCGTGACGACGACGATGTCCCGGCCCTCCCGGAGCTTCTCCCAGGCCCGGCGCTGGTGGCTGTAGAGCCGCTCGAAGCCCTTGCGCCGCAGGGCGTCGCGCAGGTCGGGGTGGACGGCGTCCGGGTAGTCCTCGAAAGCCCCCTCCGAGGCCGGGAGGCGCTTGAAGGCGCACAGGGAATGGTTCCTCAGGCCGATTTCCTGGAGGAGGTCAAGAGACTTGACGAGGGCGATTTCTCTGTCCGTGGTCACGGCGCTGTCCTTGACAAATAATACCACATCGTCGCCCTGCCGGCCAAATTCCCCCGCACGGGCGTGAAGAAGCCTGAGCGTTCGGTTCGTGAGGCCGGCGCCGCGGTTCCTGTGAACTTATTGCGGGCAGAATGCGTATAGTAAGGATGAGCCTTTATTTATCGACCGCTGGGTTGCGGTTTATCTGACGAGAGCGAGCGTGAGAAGCATGAAGAACCATGAAGCCCGAAGATCAACCTTCGTCGTCCTGGTGACGGCCTTTGCGGCCGCGTTGTTCGCCGCCCCCTCCGCCGCGGGCCGCGGAGGAGAGCCGGCGGCCGTGCCCAAGACGGACAAGCCCCCGGTCATCGACGGCGTCCTGGACGACGAGGCCTGGACGACGGCCCTCCGGGTGGAGGGGTTCAAGACTTTCCAGCCCGATTTCGGCCGGGAGCCGGCGCAGAGGACCGAGGGCTACATGACCTACGACGCGGAGAACTTCTACTTCGCCCTGCGTTGCCACGACACCGAGCCGGACAAGATCAAGGCCTCCCTCTCCAAGAGGGACGACATGTTCTCCGACGATTTCGCCGGGGTGCTGATCGACACCTTCAACGACATGCAGAGCGCCTTCGGTTTTCTCATCAACCCCCTGGGCATCCAGGGCGACGGCATGATGAGCATCAACGGCAACCTCGACGCAAGCTACGACATGGTCTGGGAGAGCCGGGGCCGGATCGACCGGGAGGGGGGCGCCTACACCGTCGAGCTGCGCGTGCCGCTCAAGAGCCTCCGCTTTCCCAACCGGCCCGAGATCGACATGCGGGTGGCCTTCTTCCGCCAGATCGTCCGCGCTTCGGAGATGACGAGCTTTCCCGAGCTCAACCCGGCCGCGGGCAGCCTCCTCGGCCAGACCAAGCTCATCCGCGTCGCGGGCTTGAAATACAAGCGGGTGGTGGAGATCCTGCCCGCCCTGACCCACGCCAGTCGCTACAGCCAGTCGGGGGGCGCCCTAGCCCGGGACGAGCGCCATACGGACTTCAGCCTCACGGCCAAGGTGGGTCTGACCTCGGACCTGACGGCCGACGCGGCCTACAACCCCGATTTCAGCCAGGTCGAAGCCGACGCCGGGCAGGTCGACGTCAACCTCCGCTACAACCTCTTCTTCCCCGAGAAGCGGCCGTTCTTCCTGGAGGGAAGCGAGCTGTGGCAGTTCGCCGGGAACACCGAGGACGCTCCGCTGATGATGGTCGTGCACACCCGGACGATCGTCAACCCCGTCTTCGGCCTGAAGCTTTCAGGCAAGCTCTCCGGACGCGACACCCTGGCGGCCATCTACGCCCGGGACGACCTCCCCGGCGACGCGGTGGACGAGAACCCCGATTTCGCCATTCTGCGCTTCAGACACGCCCTGCGGGGCGATTCCTACCTGGGAGGTTTTTACACCGGACGGGAATACGGCCGGGGATTCAACCGCTTCGGCGGGCTCGACGGCCGCCTCCGCCTGAGCAACACCTCGGTCGCCTCCTTCCATCTCTTCGGCTCGCTGACCAAGGACAACGGTTCCGGGGAGGCCGACCCCGGCCACGCCCTGGCGCTGTCCTTCAGCCACAACACGCGGCGGGTCAACCTGGAGCTCGGCTACCAGGATGTGTCGCAGGATTTCCGCGTGGACACGGGCTTCCTGATGCGCACGGGCGTCCGGCGCCTGGCGCTGTTCGGCATGTACTCCCTCTATCCCCGGTCGAAATTCTTCCAGAAGATCGAGCCTTTTTACTGGAGCTCCCATCTTTACGACACCTTCGACCGCATGTTCGAGAGCCTGAATATCTTCGTCCTGCGCTTCAGTCTGCCCCGGAGCACGATGTTCCGCATCGACGGCATCTTGGGCAACGAGGTTTACTCCGGGAGCCGTTTCGACCTCAGCGGATTGGGCGCCCGGCTGGGGACCCAGCTGACCAAGCACCTGGGCGTGTTCGCCTCCATCCGTCATAACGGCCAGATCTACTACGACCCCGAAGCGCCCTTCCAGGGCTACGGGAGCCGGGCCGGCTTGAACGTCGCTTTCCAGCCCACGGGCACCCTGAACTTCAGCCTCGGCCTCTCCTATGCGGATTTCTTCAAGCGGGCGACGCGGGAAAAGGTCTACGACTACACCCTTCTCCGGAGCTGGAACACCTACCAGGTCAACAAATATCTCTTCCTGAGGGCCGTCTTCGAGTACAACACCTACCGCCGCCGGCTGACGGCGGACGCCCTGGTGTCTTTCACCTATATCCCCGGCACGGTCGTTTATGCCGGCTACGGGTCGGCCTTACAGAAGCTCGAGTGGGACGGCCAAGATTACGCGGACAGCGACCGCTTCCTGGAGACCAAGCGGGGCTTTTTCTTCAAGGTCTCCTACCTGTGGAGACTGTAGCCGCATCCAAAGCGGCCTCGTGCGGCCGCACTCCAAAAAAGAGCGCCGCGCGAGGAACTCAATCGTCAACTCATGGGGCCCCCGGGGCGCGTTTTGGAGTGCGGCGGCACTCAAAAAAAGACCGGCGGTTTCGCGGGCCGGGGCGTGCTACAATAACCCCTTATGCTCGAACACATCCGGGTCAAGAAAGCGGCCCAGCACAACCTGAAACGGATCGACGTCGACCTCCCGCGCCGGAAGCTCATCGTCGTCACCGGCCCCAGCGGCTCGGGGAAATCGTCCCTGGCCTTCGACACCCTCTACGCCGAGGGCCAGCGCCGCTACATCGAGTGCCTGTCGGCCTACGCCCGACAGTTCATCGACCAGATGGAGAAGCCCGAGGTCGAGTCGATCGAGGGCCTGTCGCCGGCGATCTCCATCGACCAGAAGACCGTCTCCCTCAACCCCCGCTCGACGGTGGGCACGGTCACCGAAGTCGCCGACCTCCTCCGTCTCTTGTTCGCCAGGGCGGGAGGGGCGCACTGCCCGGAATGCGGCCGGCCCGTCCGCTCCCAGACGCAGGAGGAGATCCTGGGCCGTGTCCTGGAGGCTTATGAGGGAC
The DNA here is from genome assembly GCA_016867615.1 of Candidatus Aminicenantota bacterium. Lineage (GTDB taxonomy): Bacteria > Acidobacteriota > Aminicenantia > Aminicenantales > JAFGAV01 > JAFGAV01. The sequence goes on from VGJG01000010.1 coordinate 3,421, forward strand.
AGGCGGTCCGGATCCTGGCGCCGGTGGTCAAGGGCCGCAAGGGAGAGTACCAGCGCCTCTTCGACCGGCTGAGGAAGAAAGGCTACCTCCGGGCCCGCGTGGACGGCCGGATGCGCGAGCTCGAGGAAGGGATCTCCTTGTCCAGGACCAGAGCGCACACGGTCGAAGTCCTGGTGGACGAGGTTGATGTCGCTCCCGCCCGGGCGCCGCGCGTCGAGGAGGCCGTGCGCCGGGCGCTCGAGCTTTCCTCGGGGGACCTGGTGGCGCTCGACGCCGCGGGCGGGGAGACCCTGTTCTCCCAGAAACTTCTCTGTCCCTACTGCCGCGTGGGGTTGGCGGAGCTCGAGCCCCGCACGTTTTCCTTCAACAGCCCCTACGGCGCCTGCGGCCGATGCCACGGACTGGGCTACAAGACGAAGGCCGAGGAGGGGGGCGAGGCGGAGCTCACGGACGAGACCTGTCCGGAATGCCGGGGACGGCGCTTGAAGAAGGAAAGCCTGGCGGTCAAGGTCGGCGGGAGAAACATCTTCGAGCTGGGCGAACTCCCGGTCGTCCGTCTGGAGCGGGAGCTCCGGGCCCTGATGTCCTCCGGCAAGGACGGGCCCGTCGCGGCCCGCATCCTCAGGGAGATCCTGGACCGGCTGCGGGTGATGAACGAGCTCGGCCTGGACTACCTCAACCTCAACCGGGCCGCGTCCACGCTCTCGGGGGGCGAAGCCCAGCGCCTCCGTCTGGCCGCCCAGGTCGGGGTCGGGCTGCGCGGCGTCCTCTATGTCTTGGATGAGCCGACGATCGGCCTCCATCAGAGGGACAACGGCCGCCTCATCGCCCTCCTGCGCCGGGTCCGGGACGGGGGGAACACGGTGGTCGTCGTCGAACATGACGAGCAGACCATCCGCGCCGCGGACCACATCCTCGACCTCGGACCGGCCGCGGGCGAAGAGGGAGGGTTCAAGGTGGCCGAGGGCGACCTGGCCGGCATCCTGGCTTCGCCCGTGTCCCTGACGGCCCGATACCTGAGGGGAGAGCGCCAAGTGCCCCTGCCGGCCGTGAGGCGGAAGCCGTCCGGCTGGCTTACGATCACCGGGGCCAAAGAGCACAACCTCAAGGGCATCGACGTCCGGATCCCCCTGGGGGTCATGACCGCCGTCACGGGAGTCAGCGGCTCGGGCAAGAGCACGCTCGTCCAGGATGTCCTCTACCGCCACCTGACGGGCGTTTTCTCGGGGAGCCGCCGGAAGGCGGGAAGCTACGAGGGCATCGCCGGCGTTGAGAAGCTGGACAAGGCCGTGTCCGTCGATCAGAAGCCCATCGGCCGCACGCCCCGCTCCAACCCCGCGACGTACACGGGCGTGTTCGGCCCCCTGCGCGAGCTGTTCGCCGGGACGCGGGAGGCGCGGATGCGGGGCTACGGCCCGGGACGCTTCAGCTTCAACGTCGCCGGGGGGCGCTGCGAGGAGTGCGGCGGCGCGGGGGTCAAAAAAATGGAGATGCACTTCCTGCCCGATGTCTTCGTCACCTGCGACCGCTGCGGGGGGAAGCGCTACAACCGCGATACCCTGGCCGTGACTTACAAGGGCCGGACCATCCATGATTTCCTGGAGATGACCCTGGACGAGGCGTACGAATCCCTCAAGGCGCATCCCGTCCTGAGGAGAAAGCTGGCCGTCCTGAGAAGGGTCGGGCTGGGCTATGCCCGGCTCGGCCAGCCGGCGCCCACCCTGTCGGGCGGGGAGGCGCAGCGCATCAAGCTGGCCCGCGAGTTGGGCAAGAGCTCCACGGGACGGACGCTCTACCTTCTGGACGAACCGACGACGGGGCTCCATTTCGACGACATCCGCAAGCTGCTCGAAGCGCTGTCCGAGCTCGTCGGCCTGGGCAACACGGTCATCGTCATCGAGCACAACCTGGAAGTCATCAAAGCCTGCGACCACGTCATCGACCTGGGGCCCGAGGCCGGGGAGGAGGGCGGCTGGGTGGTGGCCCACGGCACTCCCGAGGACGTGGCCCGCTCGGACCGGTCTTTCACCGGCCGGTATCTGAAGGAGGCCCTCGCCCGGGCGGCGGGTGGCTGAGCCATGGGGTTCGAGAGCGTCGTCGGACAGGAGCGCGTCAAGAACATCCTGCGTTCGGCTCTGCGCCGGGGGCGCGTTCCCAATTCCCTGCTCTTCGTCGGACCCGAGGGCGTGGGCAAGAGGACGACCGCCTTCATCCTGGCCAGGGCGCTCAATTGTCTTCGCGGGGGGGACGACCCCTGCGAAGAATGCGGTCCCTGCCGCGCCGTCCTGGCGGGCCTGGAGGATGGAAGCAAGGGATTCCCCGACGTCAAGGAGATCAAGGCTGGGGGGAAAGAAATGCTGCCCTCCGAGGAAGATGATAAGGAAAAGACCGGGAACCACATCCTGATCCGCCAGGCCCGGTATGTGAAGCACCATGCCTACCGCAGGCCAATGGTCGGGCGGAAAAAGGTCTTCATAGTCAACGAAGCGGAAAGGATGAAAGACGAGGCCTGGGACACATTGTTAAAAGTCCTGGAAGAGCCGCCGCCCCTGACGCACCTGATGATCTTGACCGCCTACCGGGAGCGCATCCCGTTGACCATCGTTTCGCGGTGCGCATCAATATCCTTCGGACTCATTCCCCGGGAAAAAATCGAGGCCTACCTCCTCAAATCGGGCAGGACGCCCGAGGAAGCGCGGAACCTGGCCTTTCTCTCCTGCGGCAGCTTGGCGGCGGCCCTGGGGGCGGACTTGAGAGAGAAAGTCGGATCCAGAGAAAAGGCCTGGAAGATCCTCCTGGGCCTCCTGCGCCGGGAGGGGGGGCATGAATTTCTCGAGGAATACGGCTCACTGAAGCGGGGTCGGGGGACGGACGAAGAATTGACCCGGTTGTGGCAGGCCATGACCGCGTTGCTGCGGGATCTCCTCCTGGTTCGGGAATCCGGGGAGGAGGGACTGCTCATCAACCGGGACTTCAAGGAGGAACTCCAGGCCGAGGCCGGGCGATTCTCCTCGGAAGAGCTCCGGTCCGCCCTGGAGTCGGTCGATCGTTCCCTGATCGGCCTGAAAAACAGCCAGAATATCAGCCTTCTTGTCAGCGCCTTCTGTTCGGATATAATAGACAGATAAAACATGTCCGAAATTGTGCGGGTTCTGTCCAGGCGCACCCTGAAGAGGCACTGCGCCCTCGGGGGCGGCCTGGAACTCAAGAGGGGCGACCTGTGCATCCTGGAATCCGAGTTCGGGGGGGACCTGGCCGAAGTGGTCGAGGAAGGGGGCGCGTCCTGCGGGCGGCCCGAGGCCCTGAAAAACCTCCCCCGGATCCTCCACAAGGCCGGAGCGGAGGATGAGCGGAGGTTCGCCTGGCTTCAGGAACGCGAGCGGAAGGCCTATGCGCTCTGCCTGGAGCGGATCAAGGCCCGGAACCTGCCCATGAAGCTTTCGGCGGTCCGGTATTTTTTCAATGAGAAAAAGGGGATCTTTTTCTACACCGCCGACGGCCGGATCGATTTCCGGCAGCTCGTCCGGGACCTGGCCAAAGAGCTGAGGATGCGTATTGAGATGCGGCAGGTCGGGGTGCGCGACGAAGCCAAGATCATCGGCGGCCTGGGCGTCTGCGGCCGCACGCTGTGCTGCTTCAGTTTCATGAAAAACTTCGAGCCGGTGACGATCCAGAAGGCGCGCAGGCAGCAGATCGTCATCAACCCCACCAAGATCTCCGGCCTGTGCGGCCGGCTGATGTGCTGCCTGGCGTTCGAGGAGGAGGGCCAGGGCCGTCTCTACACGGGGGAAGAGCGGGGCGCGGAGGACGAGCTTCCCAGGGAAAAAGGGGGTGAGACGCCCGGGGGCGTCTCACCGGATAAAAAATAGAGGCGGGAGGGGCTCGGCTAGTCCTCGCGGATCCGGAATTCGGCTTTGGCCGAAGCCGTGATCAAGGTTCCCGGGGGAGAATAGGCCTTCACCTCCCAGGAATAGGTTCTTCCCGGCATGAGTCGTTGTCTCCATTCCTCGGGAAGCTCCAGGCGGGTGTCGTCCGTCTCGACCGACCAGAGCAATTCCCCCTCGTAAAGGAAAAGGGCGTATCGAGCTTTCCGGGAAAGGGGTTGCCATTCGAAGAGAATGCCCGCCGGGCCGACCGGACCCGCGGGGGAGAGGAGGACGAGGGTTTCTCCCCGGACGATCTCATCCTGGCCGAGAGTGAAGACGGGGGAGGGCGCTTGGCGCCGGGGGAGATACAGGATCAGAACGAGGGCGGCTGCGGCCGCCAAGGCGGCCATGCCCCACCACGGCTTGAACCTCAAGGCCGCTCTCCTTCCGGGTTCGATCGCTTCCCCGGCCGGCTCCGCGCCGCCGGTGAAGATCTCTCCCCCTCTGGCCTTGATCACGCGCAGGATCTCCTCCCTGGCTTTCAGTTCCTCGAAACAATCCCGGCAGTTGAAAAAATGCTCCTCGAACCCGGCTTTTTCCTCTTCTCCCAGCCTTTGGAGAAGATAGTCATCTATCGCTTGGCGGAAACGACAGGAGTTCATAACCGATCCCTTTCATCTTGATTAGTCGGCGGAAAGACCGGAAACGGGAAAATCATTTTATTATTTTTTTTCTCAGAAGCTTCTGGGCATAGTGAAGGCGCTCGCTGACCTTGGCCGGCGTGATGCCGAGCCTCCGAGCGACCTCTTCCCTTTTAAGTTCCTGAAAATAAAAAAGAAAAAGCACATCCCGGTATTTCGGCTTGAGCGTCCTGATGTGCCGGACGAGCTGGTCGGATTTTTCCCTGGATTCGAGGGATTCCTGGGGATCGAGCGGCTCCGCCGGCTCGGGGCCGTTCCTCAGGATTTTCGTCTTCTGCCGGATGAAGTCCACGATGCGACGGCTGGTCACGGTATAGATGAACGTTCCCAGCGAGCATTCTCCCCTGAATTCGCCGTTTCGCACCTTCTCCAGGACCTGGGTCAGGATTTCGTTGACCACGTCCTCCCAGTCGGGTATGTCCCCTCCCAGCGCGCGGCGGACCCTGAAGCTGACCACGGGCCGGTATTGGGCCAGGAGAGCGTCGTGATCCTCGTTCTTTCCGGGCATGACCACCCATTATAGTGAACTGCCCGTTGAGGAACAAGAGCCGGGGCGGAGCCTGGAAGGGGTCAATTTCAGGACCGCCGGCACGACTAATAAAACGTTCCCCCGGGGCCGTCCGGGGAAGACAAGGAGCGAGAAGATGCCCCCACACCGCCTGCGGCCCGACGCGACCGGGCCATGGACGCCGGACCGCAGAAGCTGGGGGATCCTCCGCTTCTTCGCCGCGGCCGCGGGGGGGGAAGTCGTCTGCCGTCATTCGCTGGCCGTCGCCCGCCAGGCTCTCATCCTCGCCCGGGCGCTGGCCGTACAGGAGGGGGGATTTTTCCGGGATCTGGAGGCGGGGGCCCTGCTCCACGATATCGGGAAGATCGGCATCCCGAGGCGCATACTGATGAAATGCGGCGCCCTTTCCCCCTTCGAGCTGAGGATCGTCAGGGAACATCCCCTGGTGGGCTTTGAATTGATCTCCCGTCTCGAATTTTTGAGGGGCGCCGGCGGCGTCGTCCTCTATCATCATGAGCGCTATGACGGACGGGGCTATCCCTTCGGATTGGCCCGAGACTCCATCCCCCTTGTCGCCAGGGTCTTCTCCCTGGCCGATGCCATGGACGCCATGACTTCCAACCGCCCCTACCGGGGCGGACGTTCCGTTCTGGAAGCCCGGGCCGAGATCGTTCGCTGCCGGGGAACCCAGTTCGACCCGGATGTCGTGGATGCTTTTCTGAGGGTCCCTCTCGCGGTCTGGCGGGAGGCCGGTCAGAGGCTTCGGCCGGCCGAAGCTGCTTTCCGGGTCAATTGACCGGCGTCGGATAGGGCCTCGATCGCTCGGAGCATTATCTCCGCCGAGTGCTTGACTTCGAAACGGGCGCCGCTCCCCCCCTGCCTGGTCTTCATCTGGAAAAGGCAGCCGGGGCAATCCGTCACCACCAGCGGGGCGCCGCCGGCCAGGATGGCTTTTTCTTTCCGCTTCCAGAGGTGCTCCGAGAGCCCGGGGTTCCTGAGGGAAAAAACTCCGCAGAAGCCGCAGCAGGAGTCGGGCTCCGGCTCGACGACGGGGGAATACCCGGAAGCGCGCAGGGCCCGCAGCGGCTCTTCCCTCAGCCGGAGCTCGTGCAGGGCGTGGCAGGGGTGGTGGTAGAACGCGGGACGGACGGGCTCCAGCCCTGAGGGGAGAAAGCCGCGCTCGGCCATGAAGGCCGTGAAATCCCGCACCCGCTCCGCCCAGCGTTCCGCCCGGGGGAGGATCTCGGGGTAAGTCTTCCCCAGCATGGCGTTTCCCGTGGGGCAAAAAGTCAGGATCACTTCGGGCGCCTCGCGCTCGAAGGACCTCACGTTCCGTTCCGCCAGGCGGCGCACATCCCCCCCCGCGGCCAGGTGGCGGCCCGGCGCTCCGCAGCAGGCCTGGTCATCGGGGCAGACCGTCCGGAAGCCGTGTCGGGACAGGAGCAGGGCCGCGCTGTCGCGGATCTCGGGAAAGAAATGCTTCACCAGGCAGCCCTGGAAGAGATAGGCGGTGACGGGACCTGTCCCGGAGCCGGGGGAGCGCCGCGTCCGCCGGGGAAGCGGCATAAAACCGCCGGCGGGCCGCGGCAGACGGAGAAGTCCCCCGCGGGCGACGGGTCCCAGGAAGAACGAGGCCGCCGAAACCCCGATCTCCATCCAGCGCGGACGGCGGAACAGGCCGGAGAGAGTTCTTTCCCAGAGCGCCGGGCCCCGGCGTTCCTTGAGCTTCAGGAGCAGCTCCCCGGTGCGGATGCCCACGGGACAGAAGTCCTCGCATTTTTTGCAGTCCGCGCAATAGGCGGCCGTCCGCTCCGCCCCGTGCGGGGAGCCCGTCACAGCGGAGAGCAGGCCGCCGATCCCCCCGGGATAGACCGGGCCGCCGAAGAGGTGTCCGCCCAAAGAGCGGAATACGGGACAGACGAGCATGCAGCCGCCGCATTTCAGGCAGGTCAGAATCTCCCGGCCGTCCTTGTCCCGGGAGGCGGCCAGCCGGCCGTTGTCCAGGATGATGATGTGGACTTCGCGCGGCCCGTGCACGCCCAGGACGAGCTCTTTCTCGATATCGGTCGTCTTGCTCGGGCCGGTGATGAAGGACACATAAGAAGTCATCTTCAGCCCGGAGGAAGACGTGACCAGGGCCTTGAGGAGGGGGACCGCCTGCTCCATGTCGGCCACGAATTTCTCGGCGGAGATCAGGGCGATGTGCACCGGGGGGAGGGTCGTCACCAGGCGGGCGTTGCCCTCGTTGCTGACGATGACCAGGGTCCCCGTCTCGGCGACCGCCAGGTTGGCGCCCGACAGCCCGATGTCCGCCTCGAGAAATACATTCCTCAGCTCCTCGCGGGCCAGGCGGACCATTTCCGGGATATCGGGCGGGACGGGCCGGCCCAGGGCCCGGCCGAGGAGGGCGGCCACTTCCTCCTTGGTCTTGTGCAGCGCGGGGGCGGTGATGTGGGACGGCCGCTCGCCGGCCAGCTGCACGATCCATTCCCCCAGGTCGGATTCCACGACCCGGAGGCCGATCCCCTCCAGATGGGCGTTGAGGCCGATCTCCTCCGAGACCATGGATTTCGACTTGACGACCAGCCGGGCTTCCTTCCGGCGGCAGATCCTCTCCACCTCGTTCCGCGCCTCGACCGGGGTGGAAGCCAGGCAGGTCGCGGCTCCGGCCTTCTCCGCTTCCTCGCGGAAACGGGCGATGAGCTCGGGCAGCCGTACGACGTTCTCCCGGCGGACGGCCCGAGCCTTGTCCCGGGTCTCCTGAAAGCCCGGGCCGCGGCCCGTGGAACGATACTTTTCGAAGTGGCTCTCCGAAGCCTTGTTCAGGGCGCGCTGCAGGCCGGCGTCCTGGAGCGCTTTCCGCGTGTCGCGCCGGCGGCCCATCAATCGATCTTCCGCGTTTTCTGCGCCGCTTCCAGGAAGGCCCGGGAATCGACCAGGATCTCGCGCGGCTTGCTGCCCTCTCCCGGACCCAGGAGGCCCTCCTGCTCCATCTGGTCGATGATGCGGGCGGCGCGGGCGTAGCCCAGCTTGAGACGCCTTTGGAGGAAGGAGACCGAAGCCTGTCCGGCGTTGAGGATGACCTCTACGGCCTTGTCGTACAGCTCGTCCTTTTCCCCGAGGTCCCCCCAGTCGTGGTCGCTCGTGGATTTGAGGACCCGGACGATCTTTTCGTCGTATTCCGGCGCTCCCTGCTCCTTGACGAACTTGACCAGGCGCCGGACCTCGGGCATGGAGATGAAAGCGCAGTGGAGACGGGTGATGCGCGGGAAATTGGGCGGGATGAACAGCATGTCCCCCTGTCCGAGCAGCTTTTCCGCTCCCGCGGAGTCGATGATCGTCCGGGAGTCGATCTGGGACGGGACGCGGAAGGTGATCCGGCTGGAGAAATTGTTCTTGATCGTGCCGGTGATGACGTCGGTCGAGGGACGCTGAGTGGCCAGGACGAGATGGATGCCCACCGCCCGGGCCAGCTGGGCCAGGCGGCCGATGCAGTACTCCACGTCCTGGGCGGCGACCATCATCAGCTCGGCCAGCTCGTCGATGATGATGATCACGTAGGGCAGGGGCTTGAGCTGGGCCTTCTCCTCCTCGGTCAGCTTCCGTCCCTTCTCCTGGCGGATCTGCTTGACCTGCTGGTTGTACTGCTCGATGTTCCGGACCTTGAGGTTGTGCAGCTTGTGGTACCGGTCCTCCATCTTCTTGATGGCGTCCATGAGGACTGCGCCCGCCTTCTTGGGGTCGGTGATGACCGGGCTGAAGAGATGGGGGATGCCTTCGTAGAGGGAGAACTCCAGGCGCTTGGGGTCGATGAGGACGAGCTTGACCTCCTGCGGCGCGGCCTTGAAGAGGATGGAAGCGATCAGGGCGTTGAGGGCCACGCTCTTGCCCGACCCCGTGGCGCCGGCGATGAGGAGGTGGGGCATGATGGACAGGTCGGTGACGTAGACGTCGTCGTGAACGGTCTTGCCCAGGGCGAAGGTCAGCTTGGAGGGCGAGTTGACGAATTTTTCGGACTGGAGGATGTCCCGGAGCTTGATGATTTCCCTCTTGTTGTTGGGGATCTCCACGCCCAGGGAGGACTTGCCCGGGATGCGCTGGATGCGCACCGACTCGGCGCCCAGGGCCAGGGACAGGTCCTCGGCCAGGGAGGCCACCTGGCTGACTTTGATGCCCGGATAGGGATAAAACTCGTAGGTGGTGATGACCGGGCCGGGATGGCATTCCCGGACTTCGCCCTCGACCCGGAATTCCCGCAGCTTCTCCTCGATGCGTCGCTTCTTCTCCAGGAGCTCGTCCTTGTCGATCTTTTCCACGGGCTGCCCCGGGTCGAGGAGGGTGAAGGGCGGGAATTCATAAGCCGCCGGGGGTTCGACCTCGGGCAGGCGGAGCTGTTTGGCCGGGGAGGAGGCCGGATGAGGGGCCGGAGCCCGACGGATGATCATCGGAGACGAGGCGGGGGGTTCGGCGGCGTCCCCGCCCGCCGCCCGCTCCCGGCCGGGGCTTCGGACTTCGGGCGGGGCGGCCGGCTCCGGAGCGGTCGTCTCTGAAGCCGCGGCCGGCTTTTGAGGCTCGGTGATCTTGATCCGGACTTCCCGCGAAGCCGACCGGGCCGCCCCGGAAAGGAAGCGGACGATCTTGGCCGGAGAGAGCCCGGCGGACAGGCAGAGAAAGATCAGGAGAAGCAGGACGAGAAAAATGTACGAACCCGTCGCCCCAAGGGAGCCGACCAGGAAGAAGGACAGCGATTCACCCAGGAGACCGCCCGAGGGGAACAGGCCGCCACGGAGATTCACCCGGGGAATGAGGAGGGTGAAGAGGGCGCTGAGGATGACGGCCAGGATGAGAACGGCCGCGGAGCGGACGGCCGTGCGTCCGGGGCGCATTCCCGTCAGGGCGACCACCCCCCAGGCGGCCACACCCAGGGGGACGAGGACGGAGAAGAAGCCTAATCCCTGGATCAGCCCCTCGGACAGGAGCGCGCCCAGGCGGCCGCCGAGGTTGCGGGTTTTGAACTCCGTTCCGACATGCCGGGCCATGTCCGAGCCGTGGTAGGAGAGCAGGCTGAGGAGAAGAAACAGAGCCAGGAAAAGAAGCACCAGGCCGAGGATCTCCGATTTTTTCGGCCCCGCTTTTTTCGATGCGGCGGAATTGTTTTTTCTCCGGATCCTCTTGTCCATCGCGGTCATTATAGCACAGCGGGCCCCTTTTCCGGGATGACGGTCTCTCGGCCGGAAGGGGGATTACTGCGGCGCCCGGCCCGACAACCGCGCCGTTACATCGAGGCGGAACGGCCCCCCGGCCGCCTCGGGCTGCCGGGCGTCGAAGAAATAATCGTAGCCGACCTCGATCCGCGAATCCTCGGGAAGCAGTGGCAAAAAGACGCGGCCGCGGACGGGAGCCTGTCTCTGGGCCTCGTGGGCTCCCACCCTGCCCTGAAAAAGGGTCAACCGGGTCAGCTCCTCCCCGCCGGGTCCCTCCAGCCGGACATAGGGGTTGAGCACATACGCATCCGCCCACCGGATTTTGGGGCCGTACACCCGGGAGAATAGATCCCAGCCGCCCTGGCGCCTGGTCAGGATGATCTGTTGAAAATATTCGTCTCCGCGCGTTCCGGGAAAGCGCACATAGTGAAAATGGCAGTGGAACCCGTTCTTCTTCAGCTCGGCCGGATCCAGCCCCTCGGCCAGGAGCTGTTCCTT
>VGJG01000011.1 GCA_016867615.1 Candidatus Aminicenantota bacterium
CAGATACCTGACCTGTTCGATGCGGTGCTCGAGGTAGTCGGGCTCCAGGACCTCCTCCAGACCCCGGGCGATGGCCTCCAGGTCCCGGCCGGCCAGGCCGCCGTAGGTGGGAAATCCCTCGCCGATGATGAGCGCTTCTTTCAAACGGTCGGCCAGACGCCCGTCGTTGAGGGCGATGAACCCCCCGATGTTGACCAGGGCGTCTTTCTTGGCGCTCATCGTCGCCCCGTCGGCCAGGGAGAAGACCTCGCGGGCGATGGCGGCCGCAGACTTGCGGCCGTATCCCTTTTCCCTTTCCTGGATGAAATGGGCGTTCTCCGCGAACCGGCAGGCGTCGAGGAAAAAGGGAATGCCGTATTTCCGGCAGACTCCGCGGACTCCTCGGATGTTCTCCAGGGACACCGGCTGGCCGCCGCCGCTGTTGTTGGTGATGGTCAGCATGACCAGGGGGATGCGCTTTTTGCCGAGGCGCCTGACGGCTTGATCCAGGCGCGCGATGTCCATGTTGCCCTTGAAGGGCAGGTCAACGTCCGGGTCGTAGGCCTCGCGGACGGCCAGGTCGAGCGCCTCGGCGCCCAAGACCTCGACGTTGGCCCGGGTGGTGTCGAAGTGGATGTTGCTCGGGACCGTGTCGCCCTTCCGGACGAGGGTCTGGAACAGGATCCTCTCCGCCGCGCGGCCCTGGTGGGTGGGGATGACATGCTTGAAGCCGAAGACTCTCCGGACGGTCTTTTCCAGGGTGAAAAAGCTCCGGGCGCCGGCATAGGATTCGTCCCCGACCATCATCCCCCCCCATTGCCGGTCGCTCATGGCGGATGTCCCGGAATCGGTCAGGAGGTCGATGAACACCTTTTCAGCGGGGATGTTGAAGACGTTGAAGCCGGAGAGGAGGAGGGCCGCCTCGCGCTCCCGGCGCGGCGCGCGGCGGATGCTCTCCACAACCTTGATGCGGTAGGGTTCCAGGGGCATGTTCATGTCCAGCCGCCCTCCTTTTCAGAACCGGACCAGCTTCTTGAAGACAAGGAGCCGTTCCTCGATTTCCTTCCTCTTGAGCCTCCTGAAGCGCTCCAGTCCGAAATCCTCGATGGCGAAGGAGGCCATGACGCTTCCGAAGGCCGCCGCGCGCCGGATCGAGCGCCCGTCAACCCGGGACTCGCGGTCGAGGGAGCCGAGGAATCCGCCGGCGAAGCAGTCCCCCGCTCCGGTCGGGTCGGTGACGGCCTCGGTCGGGTTGGCCGGCAGCCCAAAGACCTGGTCCCGTCCGAGGACGAGGACGCCGTGCTCGCCCTTCTTGACGACCACCCAGCGGGGGCCCTTTTCCAGGAGGGCCCGCCCGGCCCGGATGAGATTGACCTCCCCGGTCAGCATCTTTACCTCCTGGTCGTTGGCGAAGAATATGTCCACCCGGCGCAGGACCTCGAGCAGGGCCCGTCGCTTGGTCTTGATCCAGAGCTCGATCGTGTCCATGGCCACCAGCCGGGGATTCTTGGCCTGGTTGAGGATCTCCTCCTGGAGGTCGGGGTCGATGTTGGCCAGGAAGAGGATGTCCGCCCGGCGGTAGGACTCGGGCAGACGCGGACGAAAATCCTGGAAGACGTTCAGCTCCGTGCGGAGCGTGGTCCGGAGGTTGGGGTCCTCGCCGTAGCGCCCCTCCCAGAAGAAGGTCTTGCCGGGCTTGACCTCGACGCCCTTGAGGTCGATCCCCCGCCGGCGGAAAAAACTCAGGGTCTCTTCCGGGAAATCCCTCCCCACGACCCCCACGACCTTGGGCCGGGTGAAAAAACTCGCGGCCAGGGCGCAGTACGACCCCGAGCCGCCCACGATCCGTTCCCTCCGCTCCCGGGGCGTCTCGATGCTGTCGAAGGCCAGGCTGCCGACGATGACCAGGCTCATGAGGGGCCGTCCTTTCCATTCTTGAGATATTTCCCGATGAGCGGCATGAGCATGCGGCGCGTCGCGGCCGGCATGAGACGCCGGTCGGTGACGATGCTGCTCTTGAGGGCCTCGCCGCAGTCGCATCGGCTCCGCTCCCGGGGGGCGATGACCGGCAGGGCCGCCCGGATGACCGCCCGGGCGTTGTGGACGTTGGCTTTGAGGTTCTCCAGGATCATCTCCACGGACACCGGCCCTTCCTCCTCGTGCCAGACGTCGTAGTCCGTGACAAGGTTCATCGTGGCGTAGCAGATCTCGGCCTCGCGCGCCAGGCGGGCTTCCGTGGCCGAGGTCATGCCGATGATGTCGCAGCCCCAGGAGCGGTAGATGCGCGACTCGGCCTTCGTGGAAAAGGCCGGCCCCTCCATGTTGAGGTACGTGCCTCGGGGATGGACCGGCAGGCCGAGCGTCCGGCCCGCCTCGAAGAGCGTCCCGGCCAGGTCTCCGCAGACGGGATGGGCCAGCCCGACGTGGGCCGTCACGCCCAGGCCGAAGAACGTGGAGGGGCGGCGCGCACGGTCGAAAAACTGGTCGGCGAAGACGATGTCCCGGGGGCGGATGTCTTCCCGGAGCGAGCCGCAGGAATTGACGGACACGATCCTCTCCGCTCCCAGGAGCTTGAAGCCGAACACATTCGCCCGGAAGTTCACCTCGGTCGGCAGATGGCGGTGGCCGCGGCCGTGGCGGCTGAGAAAGGCCACGCGCCGGCCTTCCAGGCGGCCGACGACATAGGCGTCCGAGGGGTCGCCGAAGGGCGTCCTGATCCGGACCTCGCGGTGGCCCTCCAACCCCTGCATGTCATAGAGGCCGGTGCCCCCCAGGATGCCGATTTCGACCTGCGGCAGGCGCGAGGTTTTGCGGGGAGCGTTCGCCGCCGACTTCCGCTTGGATGCCATTCCGTCCTCCATTCACGGGATTTCGAGCCTCTCCGGCAAGAAAGAGTATGATACGGTGCGCCCTGCGAAAATACAAGATACCGGCTCTATTCCAAATTGAATGGGTCAGCCGGCCGGATGTCCCTTGAACTCAAGGCTGAAAGCGGGAATAATGTGAGGCAGCCTGAAATCATGGACGAAAACAAGATCGACGAACTCGCCGACGTGCTCGGCTCCACGAGCCGGGTGGCGGTCCTGACCGGCGCCGGGATCTCCGCCGAGTCGGGCATTCCGACCTTCCGGGGCTCTCAGGGGCTGTGGAGGCAATTCCGCGCCGAGGAGCTGGCGACGCCCGAGGCCTTTGAACGTGACCCCAAACTGGTCTGGGAATGGTACGACTGGCGGCGCAAGCTCATCGGAGAGGCCGAGCCCAACGCAGGCCACCGGACCCTGTCCGCCTGGCAGAGGAGGTTCCCCTCCCTGAGCCTGATCACCCAGAACATCGACGGCCTGCACGAGCTCGCCGGCTCCCGCGATCCGCTCGAGCTCCACGGAAACATATGGAAAACCCGCTGCCTGAGGGACGGCACGGTCCGGGAAAACCGCGACGTTCCCCTGTCCGAAGTGCCCCCCCGCTGCCCGGACTGCGGGGAATGGCTCCGGCCCCATGTCGTCTGGTTCGGAGAGCCTCTCGACTCCCGCGTCCTGGACGAGGCGTTTCGCTTGTGCTCTTCCTGCCAGGTCATGTTCGTGATCGGCACCTCGGCCGTGGTCCATCCGGCCGCCGCCCTGCCGCTGGCCGCCGCCGAAGCGGGGGCCGTGCTCGTCGAGGTCAACCCGGAGCCGACCCCCCTGACCCGGGCCGCCGATTTCAGCTTCCGGGCCCAGTCGGGCGGGCTGCTGCCCCTCCTCGACCGGAAGCTCGGGACCCGGCGCGCTCCATGACCAAGGAGAATTCCCCTATGAAGTACCTCTACCTCGACGGGTCGGCCGGCCTGAGCGGCGACATGCTCCTGGGAGCCCTCCTTGACCTGGGAGTCTCCCCCGCCGCTTTTAAAAAAGACATGGCCCGGCTCAAGCTTCCGGTCACGATCCGTGTCCGGCGGGTCCGGCGCGGCGCTCTGAACGGAATGAAGGTCGACGTCGCCATCCGGGGCAAGGGCTCGCCCGCCCGGCGCTTCGAGGACATCGCCGCCCTGGTCAAGAGAAGCGGCTTTCCGGCTCCGATCCGGGACCGGGCGCTTTCGGTCTTCAATGCCCTGTTCAAGGCCGAGGCCAAGGTGCACGGACGCGCCTTCAAGGACGCCCATCTCCACGAGGCCGGAGCCGACGACGCACTCGTGGACATCGTGGGCGCCTGCCATCTTCTGGACATCCTGGACATCGGCAGGATCTGCTCCTCCCCGCTCAACGTGGGTTCGGGCTGGATCAGGACCTCGCACGGCGTCCTGCCCGTCCCCCCGCCCGCGGTGGCCGAGCTTCTCAAGGGCGCTCCCATCTATTCGGCCTGGGCCGAGGCCGAGCTCGTGACGCCCACCGGAGCCGCCCTGATCGTCGCGCTGGCCGATTCCTTTACCGCCCTCCCCGAGCTGTGCTATGAGCGGATCGGCTACGGCGCCGGAGCGAGGGACCTGCCCGGTTTCTCCAACATACTAAGGGTTTTTTACGGCCGCGGGGAGGCGCTCCGTCCCTCGAAACGTCTGTTCGTCATCGAGGCCAACATCGATGATTCCAGCCCCCAGGTCCTGGCCGCCTTCCTGGATACGGCGCTGGAGATGGGCGCCCTGGACGCGTCCCTTTCGCCGATCGTGATGAAGAAGGGGCGCCTGGCGAGCAAATTGACCCTCCTGGCCGAGGCTGGTAAAATAGACGACCTTATCGCCGGGGTGTTCCGGGAGACGACCTCGATCGGCGTCCGCTATTTCCCCGTGGAAAGACGGGTATTGGACCGCGCCCGGGAACGGGTGCGGGCCGCGGGCGGAACGGTCGCGGTCAAGGTCTCCCGGCTCCAGGGCCGGGTGGTGACCGCCCAGCCCGAATACTCCGACTGCCTGAGGGCCGCCCGGAAGTCGGGACTCCCCCTGAGAGAAGTCCAAAGGCAGGCGGTCGAGGCGTACCGGCGGGGGAAGAAAAAGGACGAAGAAAAAAAATGAGTCCCGCCAAGCGGACCGACCTCAAGAAAGTCGAGAGAGGGGTCCGCCTCATCCTGGCTGGAGTTGGCGAGGACGTCCGGAGGGCCGGGATCCGGGCCACGCCCCAGCGGGTGGCCAGGATGTTCAACGAGATCCTGGGCGGCCGCCATGAGAACCCGGCCCGCCACCTGACGGTCATCCACAGCGAGAAGCACGACGAAATGGTGCTCATCAAAGACATCCCCCTCTACTCGATGTGCGAGCACCACCTCCTGCCCTTCGCCGGCGTGGCCCACGTGGCCTACATCCCCAAGGGCGGCCGGATCGTGGGTCTGAGCAAGATCGCCCGGGTGGTGGACACCCTGGCCCGGAGGCTGCAGGTCCAGGAGCGCCTGACCAAGCAGGTGGCCGACCTGATCATGGACCGTCTCCAGCCCCTGGGGGTGATGGTCATCATCGAGGCCGAGCACATGTGCATGTCCATGCGGGGCGCCAAGAAGCCCAAGTCGCTGACGGTGACGTCAGCCGTCCGCGGCTCCTTCCGCGCCTCGAGCGTCACCCGCACCGAGGCCATCGCTCTCATCCGAGGAGGGACGGGCAGTGTCCGGAACATCTAAGCCGACGTTCTATGTCACCACGCCCATCTACTACGTCAACGACGTGCCCCATATCGGACACGCCTACACGACGATCATCGCCGATGTCCTGGCCCGGGCCCGGAAGCTTGCCGGTCGCGACGTCTTCTTCCTGACCGGCACGGACGAGCACGGACAGAAGGTCCAGAAGGCCGCCGCCGAGCGGGGCTTGACCCCCCGGGAACTCGCCGACCGGGTCGTGGTCCGCTTCCAGGACCTGTGGCGCGCCCTGGAAATCGAGCCCGATTTCTTCATCCGGACGACGATGCCCGCCCACGAGCGCGGCGTGCAGAAAATCTTCAAGAAGCTCAAGGATCAGGGCGACATTTACAAGGGCACCTACCGGGGCTGGTACTGCGTCTCGGACGAATGCTATCTGTCCGACGACGTGCCCGAGGAGAGCGACCGGACCAAGGTCTGCCCCGACTGCGGCAAGGCGGCCCATCCGCTCTCAGAGGAGTGCTACTACTTCCGTCTCTCGGCCTACCGGGAGCGCCTGCTCGATTTCTACGACAGCCGCCCCGACTTCGTCCGGCCGGAGAGCCGGATGAACGAGGTCGTGAGCTTCGTCCGAAGGGGGCTCAAAGACCTGGGCATCACCCGGACGACGGTCTCCTGGGGCATCCCCTTCCCCGACGACCCGAAGCACACGATCTACGTCTGGTTCGACGCTCTGCACAACTACCTGACCGGCGTCGGCTACGACGGCGACCCGGACCTCTTCCGGAAGTACTGGCCGGCCGACATCCAGCTCATCGGCAAGGACATCCTCCGCTTCCACGCCGTCTTCTGGCCGGCGTTCCTCATGGCCGCCGGTTTCGAGCTTCCTCGCTGCGTCTTCAGCCACGGCTGGTGGATGATGGGCGGGGCCAAGATGTCCAAGTCCCGGCGCAACGTCTTCGACGTCAACCTCATCCTCAAGCTGTTCGGGCCCGACCCGCTGCGCTATTTCCTCATGAGGGAGATCCCCATCGGTCTGGACGGGAACTACTCCGACGAATCCTTCCTCCACCGGGTGAACTCCGACCTGGCCAACGACCTGGGCAACCTCGTCCAGCGGACGCTCACCCTGGTCCGGAAGTCGTTCGGCGGCCTTCTGCCCGCGCCCGGCCCGGAGAACGAGGCGGATTCGGGACTGCGCGCCGCGTTCGTCGCGCTCAAGGAGCGCGTGACCTCGCTCTACGACGACGTCGCCCTCACCCGGGCTCTGGAGGACATCTGGGCCTACATCTTCCTGGTCAACAAATACCTGGCCGACGAGGAGCCGTGGAAGATGGCCGGCGACCCGTCCCGGGAAAAGCGGCTGGCGCGGGTGCTCCTTCAGGCCGCGTCGGCCGTGCGCGGCGTCAGCCATCTCCTTTTTCCGGTCATGCCCGGTTCGGCGCGCAAGGTCTGGGCCTGGCTGGGCGAGAAGAAGCGGCCCGAGGAGGTTCTCTTCCGGGACCTGGAATTCGTCGGGCTCGAGCCGGGGCGGCGGGTCGGGGAGCCGACGCCCCTCTTCCCCCGCGTGGCGCTCAAGGATTTTCTGGCGGCTATGGCCGAACCCGCGCCGGAAACGGCCAAGGAGGACTCTATGGAACAGGTCGGCTACGAAGAATTCAAGAAGATGGACCTCAGGGTGGCCCTCGTTCTCAAGGCCGAGCGCGTCCCCAACACCGATAAGCTGCTCAAGCTCGAAGTGGACGTCGGCTCGGAGACCCGGACTCTGGTGGCCGGGGTGGGCGACGTCTATTCGCCCGAGGACTTGGCCGGAAAGAGGCTGGCGGTCATCGTCAACCTCAAGCCGGCGGTCATCCGCGGCGTCGAATCCCGGGGCATGATCCTGGCCGCCGAGTGGCAGGGCAAGGCCAAGATCGCCTTTTACGACGACGACGTTCCCGCCGGCTCGCGAATCAAATAGGGCCGGTTCCCCTCAAACGCGCCGGCGGTTGTTCGTCTTTACGCACACCTAGGGCGTTTTGACCGGGTCGCCCGTCAGGGGGTCGAGGAGCGGGACCCGGCGCACCGGCCCGAACTTCTCGAGCGGTCCGGGGTACTTCTCCCCGCCTTGGTTGCATGGCTCCCAGTCGCCGATGATCATGATCGCCGTTTTGTCGGGTCGAATGTATTTGCGGGCCGCTTCGAGGACCTTCTCCCGCGTGACCGCCTTGATCCTGTCGCGGTAGCGGGCGTAATAATCCAGGGGCTTGCCGGTCAGCTCCAGGTTGGCGAAGCTGGAGGTCGTCGTTTGGGCCGTCTGGAAGACCTCGGAGAAGCTCTCCAGGTAATAATTCACCGCCGTCTCCATCTCCTCCTCAGTCACGAGCTCGGCGCGGATCCTCTCGAACTCCTTGAGGATGAGCGAGACGGCATAGGCGACGGTCGAGGATTTCGTCTGGACATAGCCGGAGAACGTCCCGGGAAACCCCCAGCGGTAGGTGAATCGGCTCCCGGTGTTGTAGGCCAGCCCTTCGTCGGAGCGGACTTTGGTGGTGATGCGCGAGGTGAAGCTCCCGCCGCCGAGGATGAAGTTCATGACCTGGACGGCGTAAAAATCCGGATGCGTGTCCTCGAGTCCCAGGTGGCCGAGGCTGATGTAGCCCTGGCTGATGGGCCTTTGGATGAAATACACGCCCGGCTCCACCGGGGGGAAACTCCCGGGAAACTCCGGCGGGACGGAGGGGCGGCTCTTCCAGGGACCGATGAGCCTGTCGATCTTCCTCTTGAGCGCGGTCCTGTCGAAATCTCCGGAAGCGGCCAGGACGGCGTTCCGGGGGGAGAAGAAGCGGCCGTGAGCCGCCTTGAGGTCCGCGACCGTGAGCCCCTCGTAGGACTTGCGCGTCGCCTGCCGCGTCAGGGGATGGTCGCCGTAGAGAAGGCGCTCGTACTCCCGGGCCAGGACGGCCGCCGGCTGGTCGTTCGCCTGCCTGAGCCCCTCGACGAGGCGCGCCTTCTCCAGCGCGACCGCGTCCTCGCGGAAGCGGGGGTCCCTGAGGACGTCGAAGAACAGGGCCAGTCCCTCGTCCAGGTCCTGGCTCCTGACCGTCAGCGACAATGTGGCAATCCTCTCCCCCGCGTTGAAGCTCAACGACCCCCCGAGAAAATCGAGTCGGTCTTCGATCTCGGTCCCCGTCCGCGAACCGGTCCCGCCCTTGATGAGCGAGGCGCTCAGGAGCTCGGCCAGCCCGGCCTTGTCGGCGGAGTCGTAGAGGCTGCCGAAATCGAAAGCGGCCGAGATGTTGACCAGAGGCAGGCTCCGGTCTTCCTGGACATAGCCCCGCAATCCGCCGGCGAACACCGTCCGCAGGGCTTTCGGGTCGGGCGGGTCGTATTTCAGCTCGGGAAACTTCAAGTCGGAGGGCTTCTCGACCTGTCCGTAACCGGACAGGACGGTGATCCATCCCAGCGCCAAGACCAAAGCGAGTGTCTTTTTCATCTTCGTCCTCCCCTCCGTCAGCGGCCCATTTTCCGCTTGTAGACGGCCGTCAGACTGTTGTCCTTCACGAAATAGACGGCGGCCGCGCGTTTGATGTCGTCGTTCGTGACCTTGCGGATGTCCTCGATGTCCGTGATCAGCGACCGCCACCCTCTGTTGAGCTCGGCTCGTCCCAGGGAGGCGGTCAGTCCCATGGGCGACTGGAGGCCGCGCAGGAAATTCGATTCCCTCCTGTTCTTGGCCGCCTGGAGCTCTTCGGGGGTGACGCCCTCTTTCTTGATCTTTTCGATCTCGGCCCAGATCTCCTTCTCCAGGTCCTCGGGAGAGACGCCCTTGTCCAGTCGCGGCATGGCGCTGAACTGGAAGGCGCCGACGTACCATTGAGGCCGGCTGAAGGCCGAGGCGTTGACGGCCGACTGCTTGTCGCGCACCAGGAGCTTCCACAGCCTCCCCGACCCCCCTCCGCCTCCGCGGCCCATGAACCCTCCGCCGAACCCGCCGGAGCCGAGGACCGTTGACAGGACCTGGAGCGGCGCCGTGTCGGGGTGTCCTTCGGGCGGCGTGTGAAACATGATCTGGAGGTTCGTCGGAGCCGGTCCTTCGCCAGAGAGCCTTTTTTCCGCGGCCTGCGGCGGCTCCAGGGTCCGGATGGGCTCCACATCGGCCGCGCGCGGGATGCGGCCGAAGTACGTCTCGGCCAGGGCGAGGATGCGCTTCGGGTCGAAAGCGCCGACGTAGACGGCCACGCAGTTGTTGGGGACATAATATCTATCGTGGAACTCCCGGATGTCGGCCCGGGTGATTTTCTTCAGGTCGTCCATCCAGCCCAGGACCTGCCAGCTGTAGGGCGAGGCGGCGTAGAAGGCGGCCGTGACCTGCTCCCCGAAGAGAAACCCCGGCCGGTTCTCGCTCAGCCGGCGCTCCTCCATGACCACGTCCTTCTCGGAATAGAATTCGCGAAAATAGGCGTTCATCATCCGGTCGCTCTCGAGGAGCATCTGGAGCTCGACCTTGTTCGAAGGCAGGGTGACGTAGTAGCCCGTCGTCTCGTTGCCCGTGGAGGCGTTGAGGCCCGTGCCCCCGTTCTTCATGTAGACCGTCCACAGGTCGTCCTTGACGATCAGGGGTTTCTCCGCCTTGACGAGCTCCTCGTACTCCTTCCGCCACGGGGCGATCTTGTCCTCGTCCCCGCCGCCGCGCTTCCAGTACCGCTCGCGGTAGATCTTGTCCATGACCTCGTCGATCTTGCGGTTGATCGCGTCGTTCTTTCCGAAATCGGTGACGCCCATGACGCGCGTCCCCTTGAACATCATGTGCTCGAAGAGATGGGCGATGCCCGTGATCCCCGGCCGCTCGTTGATCGAGCCGACCTTGTAATAGACATGACACACGACGCGCGGCACGCCCGGCTTGGGGACCATCAGGATCTTCATCCCGTTGGACAGGACGTGCTCCCGGACGTCGAGAGAGAGCGAGCTCCCGCCGGCGCAGACCGCCGCGGCCAGAAGCAGGCAGACGAGGGAAGGGAAGCGTTTCATGGCGCCATACCTCCGAATGATTGGCGTTTGCGGACCCCAATAGATTCGGACAATTCGGGCGGAATGTCAATGCAAAGAGGCGCGTCTGTGAGCAACTTATATAAAGCGAGCTGTAACCTGATTGAAAGTGAACTCTTGGAAAATGAGAGAGGGGGCAGACGAGGTCCTAGAGGCCGAGAGCCTCCCGGAGGACGGCGGCCGGAACGGCCCCCTCGCGCACGATCCGCGGCTTCGGCGCGGCAAGATCGAGGACGGTCGAGACCGGACCTCCCGGAGTCTCCCCTCCGTCGACGATCAGGTCCACCTTGCCCTCGAACGCCTTCCGCGCCGCACCCCCGGCGGCGATCTCCGCCTCCCCGGAGATGTTGGCGCTCGTGGCGATGACCGGGAACCCGGCGGCCCGGACGAGTTCCCGGAGCCAGGGAACGGCCGGGCAGCGCATGGCGATCGTGCCCGTGCCCGCGCCGAGCTCGGCCGGAACGCGGGGGGCAGCCCTCAGGACGATGGTCAAGGGACCGGGCCAGAATTTCCGCGCCATGCGCCGGAACACGCCGGGGATGTCCGCCGCCAGGTCCTCGGCCATCTCCTGCCCCGAGACAAGGACGAGGAGAGGCTTGGATGCGTCACGGCGCTTGAGGGAGTAGACTTTGCGGATGACCCGGCGGGACAGGCCGTTCCCGCCCAGTCCGTAGTACGTGTCGGTGGGGAAGACGACCAGGCCTCCCCTCTTCATCACCCCGGCCGCGAGATCGGCCGCAAGGCTCACCCCGGAGGCCAGGTCGCATGCCAGCACCCGCGTCTTCAAGTTCCTTTTCCCCTCGATGGGCTGCGCGCCCGCCCCGCGGCCGTGGCGGAAAAGGTCCGGGCGGACGGCTCCGCCTTCACCCTCCCTCGGCCTGAAATCGCTTCTGGGCCTGAAGGCGCAGCTCCTGGGCCCGCTCCGAGAGCCGCTTCAGGCTGTCGAGGATCATGCGTACCTTGATGTTGGCCAGCTTGCGCTTGCCGAGGCTCTGGGACTGGAAATGCGCTTTCAGGAATTCACCGACCTCCGAGGGCGTCATGATCTTGCCGACCAGGCTGTCTCCCAGGAGCTCTTCCCGCAGTTTCTCGGGGCTTTGGCCGCTGACGATGATCTTGTTCTCGGCCAGGGTTTGGGCCCGTCGCTGCTCGTAATCGGGGGGGGAGTAGGGCGGGACAGGCCCCAGGAGGAGCTTGGCTTTCTTGAGGATATCGTCATAAAATGATTGGCCTTCCCTGAGGAAGTTGCGGGCCTGATAGTATTCAGGAGCTTTGGGCGGCAGTTTCTTCTGGATATAGGCCTCGAAAATGTCGATGGCCTTGCGCAGAAGATCGTTGCATCTTTCGACGTTCAGAAATATATCCCCTTGAATGAGAGCCATGGATTTGTTCCCTTCCGATGAATTTTTATCATAGGCCGTTGCGAAAAGTCAAAGAGCTTTCGTCCGTTCCCTGCGGCCCCAGGAAGGACCTTGTCCGAACTCGGTCTATGGAGTATATATGGCCGGGCGGGAGTGTCCGCCTCCGGTACAGTTGACCGGTTTAGGGCACAACCTCTCTTCCCCGTCCGGGAGCAGAGGTGTTTAGGCAAAATGGCACGGTTTTTGCTTATTCATTCAGCAGGAGGAAAATATGAAAAAGCTCGCGCTCACGACTGTATTGGTCACGGCCTTGGCCGCGACGCCCGTCCTGGGCAACTCGATCACATTCCGGATAGGATATTTCTTCCCCTCCGCCGCCAGCGACCTGTGGCAGGACGAATTCGACCAGATGAGCTTCTCCAGGTCCAACTTCCTGTCCACGGCCTTCGGCATCGACTACGAGCTGTTCCTGACTAAGAATTTCAGCCTGCTCGCCGGGTTCGACACCTACAACAAGAGCAAGGCCGGCTATTACCTCGATTACCAGGGGATCATTATCAATAACGAGGGTGTCTTCGCCGTTCCCCTGAGCTATGGGGGGGACTTCGACCTCGTCCACGCCTTCCGCGTGGCGGTCACGCCCTTCCAGGTGGGCCTGAAGATCACACCCCTGGGCAGGCGGTCGCGCTTCATCCCCTTCGTAAGCGCCGGCCTGAGCGTCTTTCTCTGGTCGGTGAACATGGAGGGCGACCTCATCGATTTCACGGACGAATGGGTGATCACCGACCCGGTCTACGGGGTGACGGACGCCTTCGGCGTGTATCCCGTCTGGGCCCGGGAGGACAACCGAATCGGCTTGGGCTACTTTCTGGCCGGAGGCGCGCAGGTCGTCGTGGGCAACAGGCTCACCCTTCAGGGGGAAGTCAAGTACTTCTCGGGAAAAGGGACACTGAAAGAGGCCTTCCAGGGGTTCGAGCCGTTTGACCTGAGCTCCCTGTTCATCTCCCTCGGCTTGAACTACTGGTTCTGAGAATCAATACAACTCGTGGGAGACGATCTCCCCGAGGCTCTTTCTGCCTCGAAAAGCCGGCGCCTCGTCCGGATGTCCCAGGGGCGTGAGGGCCAGCACCTTGATCGGCTCCGGGACGCCCAGGACGTCCTTGACGGCCTGTTCCTCGAAGGCCCCGATCCAGCACGTGCCCAGGCCTTCGGCCGCCGCCTGGAGCATGAGATGCTCCAGGGCGCAGGCGACATCCACGGGCCAGGATTTCATGTAGCGCCCCATCTTGGCGTAGCAGGACTCCGGGTCGGCGCAGGCGACGACGACCACCGGCGCCTGGGCGATGAACGCCTGGTTGGCCGAAGCCCGGGCCAGAAGCGCCCGGGTCTCGGCCGAACGGACGACGATGAATTTCCAGGGCTGAAGGTTCTTTCCCGAGGGCGCCAGCCGGGCCGCCTCCAGGACCCGGCCCAGGGCTTCCTCCGACACGGGGTCCGGCCTGTATTTCCGGACGCTGCGCCTTTTTTGAATGGCTTCCATTACGGTCATGGCTCCTCCTCCCATGAGCATTCTTTAGGATCGGCCGCCAGGCGGAGGTAACGCTCCGCCCGGCGCTCCTCGCCCCGCTTGGACAGCCCGGAGGCGAAGATCCGGCACTTGACCGCCAGCTCTCTTCTGACGAGCTCCTCTTTCTCCGCTTCCAGCCCCGCTGAGAGGAGCTTGACCAGCGCCCGGATCCGGTACCGGTCCAGCCCCCACCGGCGCGAGAGCTGGTCGGCGTGCCCTCCCCTCTTGACGATCAGGGGCGTGGAGAGAAAATGAAGGCGGTAGTGCAGGGCGAGCCGGAGGCCGAAGTCATAATCCTCGCAGGCCGGCAGCGTCTCGTCGAATCCGCCCAGCTCCGTGAACACCGTGCGCCGGAAGAGAGCCGAAGACAGGCTGAGCAGACAGAGGGGCAGGACCTTGTCGAAGATCCATCCGGAGGGCTTGCGGTGCTTGCGCCGGGGATTGACCCGGACTCCGTTCCGCACCCAGATCTCCTCGGTGCCGCACATGCCTGCCCCCGGGAA
>VGJG01000012.1 GCA_016867615.1 Candidatus Aminicenantota bacterium
TTTTTCTTCTTTCACGTCTTGTCTCCCTTTGAAAACCGGACCATTTTAGCCCAGAGAAGGCCCCTTTGACAAGCCGCGCCGGGCGGCGGTCCGCCCCTCCCCCGAAGGGCTCTCAAGCGGCCGGGGGCGGGAAGAATTCTTCCCGGCCCCGCTGAAGGGCGCGCACCGCCCGCAGATGGAGGGCGTGACCGGCCCGCAGGGCGCGCACCCGCGCCCGGAGCGGGGCGCCGAGGAGAGCCAGGTCTCCGACGAGGTCCAGGATCTTGTGCCTCACGAATTCGTCCGGGAAGCGGAGGGGGGGGTTGACCACTCCCGTGTCGTCGAGCGCGACGGTGTTCTCCAAGGAGCTGCCCCGGGCCCGCCCCAGGGCCTTGAGCTTCGAGACGTCCTTCAGGAAGCCGAAGGTGCGGGCGGGGGCGATGCGTTCCTTGAACGACTTGCCGTCGAGGCGCAGGCTCATCTCCTGTCTGCCGATCGCCGGATGCGGATACTCGATGAGGTACGAAACCTCGAGATCGGGGGCCGGCTCGAGGCTGATCGAGGCCGCGCCGTCGTCCAGGAACAAGGCCTTGGCCAGGACGAGAACCCGGCGGTCCCGGCGGAGAGGCCTCCGGCCCGCCCCCTCGACGGCTTCGACGAACGGCGAGGCGCTCCCGTCGAGGATGGGGACCTCCTCGCCGTCGAGGGTGACCTCGGCGCTGTCCACGCCGCACATGAGAAGCGAGGCCAGGAGGTGCTCGACCGTCCGGACGCAGGCGCCCTCCCCGGCGAGGAGGGTGCAGCTTTGGGTTTCGGCCCTCTCGGGATCGACCTCGACGCCGAGTCCGTCCAAATCCCGGCGGCGGAAAACGACCCGTCCCGCGTCCGAGGGATTGATAACGACCCGGACGACGCGGCCCGTGTGCGCTCCGACCCCCGAGAATTCCACGGACGCGCCCAGGGTGTGCATTCGTTCGGACACGGGGACCATTGTACACAAAAACCGGCGCCGCGTCCCTCCCTCGTCTCCCCAACTGAAATCAAGGGCAGGGATAAGGCGCCGGACTGTGATACAATGAGCCCATGAAATCGCAGATCGAGGACATCCTGAAAAAAGTCCGGAGCAAGGAGCTCACCCCGGAACAGGCGCTGGCCAGGCTGCGCGACTACCCCTACCAGGACCTGAAATTCGCCAAGGTGGACCACAACCGGGAGCTGCGCAAAGGAATCCCGGAGGTCATCTACGGACAGGGCAAGACCGACGCTCAGATCCTGCGGATAGCGGGGCAGATCGTACGCCGGGGGGGAAACCTGCTCGTCACCCGCATCGGTCCGGCCACGGCCGGAAAGCTCAAGGCCGCATTCAGGAAGCTGGAACACAACCCCGAAGCCCGGGCGGCCTTCCTGAAGCAAAAGGCGCCCGATCCGGGAAAGGGCCGGGTCGCCATCCTGACCGCCGGGACCTCGGACATCCCCGTGGCCGAGGAAGCCCGTGTCACCTGCGAACTCCTGGGCAACGAGACCGACCGCATCTATGACGTCGGCGTGGCCGGCCTGCATCGGCTTCTGGGAGAGTACGAGCGTCTGCGCCGGGCTCGGGTGCTCATCGTCGCCGCGGGCATGGAGGGCGCCCTGCCCAGCGTCGTGGGGGGCATGGTCGGCGCGCCCATCATCGCCGTACCGACGAGCGTCGGCTACGGCGCCAGCTTCAGCGGCCTGGCGGCCCTTCTGGCCATGCTCAACTCCTGCCCGGGGGGCGTGGCCGTGGTCAACATCGACAACGGCTTCGGGGCCGGAACTCTGGCCAGTCTGATCAACCATCTCTGATAATATTTTTGACGGATTTTGTATCATTTATAGATTTAATAGAGTTGCCAAAACGGGAAATAGAAAGCATGTTCTGTTTGTTTTTTTAACTATTCGATCCAAAATGATCAAGAATAGGACATCATTTGGGATATTTCATTGATATTTCGAGCTTTCGCCATCGAAATAGCTCTTTATTTCTAAATATTTTAATGACTTGTCTTCTTGACAAGCCGACATTCCGTTCCTATATTCTAGAAAGGGTTTTTATGTCTAAAAAATGGATGTCGTCGAACAAATAAGGCAGACGGCGTCTCTGCTGGAGATCGCCTCGCAATACACCACGCTTCACAAGCGCGGTTCCAAATACGTCGGACTCTGCCCCTTCCACTCGGAGCGCGACCCGTCGTTCACCCTGGACCCGGACAAACAACTCTACCACTGCTTCGGCTGCGGTGCTGGGGGGGATGTCTTCGCCCTGGTCATGGAAAAGGAGGGCCTGAACTTCCCGGAAGCCGTCAAGCACCTGGCGGAGCGCTACCGCATCCCCCTGCCCCAGAAAGGCGCCGACGCCGCCCGGGCCCAGAAGACCGAGGAGAGGATCTACAAGGTCAACGAAGACGCCCAGGCGTTTTTCCGGAGAAACCTTCATGCCACCGAGGAGGGCAAGAAGGCGCTGGCCTATCTTCGTAAGCGCGGGCTCTCGGAAGAGACGATCGAAAAGCTCCGCCTCGGCTACGCGCCCGCGTCCTGGACCGCTCTCACGGAGGCCTTCCAGGCACGCGGCGTCCCGCCCGAACTGCTCCTGAAGGCCGGCCTGGTCGTTCCCGGACGGAAGAAGGAGGGGTGGTTCGACCGCTTCCGGGGCAGGGTCATGTTCCCCATCCTCAACCTGACGGGCAAAGTCGTGGCCTTCGGCGGGCGGACGATCGACGGCTCCGCGCCCAAATACCTCAACTCGCCCGAGACGCCGGTCTATTCCAAGGGCCGGATTCTGTACGGCCTGAGCCTCACCAAGGACGCCGTGCGGGCCAAGGGCGCGATCGTGCTCGTCGAAGGCTATACGGATTTCAGCGGCCTGTACCAGGCCGGGGTCCTGCATTGCGCCGCGTCCCTGGGAACGAGCCTGACGGCCTCCCAGGTCTCCCTGGCCCGCCGATTCGCCCAGCGGATGGTCATCAATTATGACGGGGACGCCGCGGGGCGGACGGCGGCGGCCCGGGCGGTATCGCTCTGCTTCGAGCAGGGCCTGGACGTCTCGGTCGTGGTCCTGCCCTCCGACCTCGACCCGGACGGATACATCGGCCGCCACGGCCGGGATGCCTATCTCGGCCTCCTGGAAAAGAGCCGCTCCGGCCTCCGGTTTTTGGTCGATATGGCCACGGGGGGCCGCCCTCCCGCGACCCCCGAGGCGAAGGCCGCCGTCCTGAGGAGCATCCTGGCCGCGGTGGACAAAATCCCGGACCCGATCGTCAAGAGCGAATACCTGAAACAGCTCTCCAGCCTGTTCGGCGTCGAGGAGAAATTCTTCCGGAGCGTCCTCAAACCCGAGGAGGGGCCCTTCCCAGCCGGCGAAACGCCCTGCTTCCTCTACGCGGAAAAGCGTCTTCTCCAGATCCTGTTCCACCAGCCCGAATTCATCCCCTTCATCCTGAGCGAGGCTCCGGAAGCCGATTTCGTCCCGGGCGGAAGCCGGGACATCTTCGAGGCCGTCTTCGAACTCCACCGGGCCTCCGCGTCCGTCACCCTGCCGGCGCTGGGAGCCCGCTTGGACAAGGAACGGTTGCAGCGCCTCTCCCGTATTCTCATCGAACCCTCGGAGGCGGCGACGCCCGAGGAAGCCCTGGACTGCCTCGCGGCCCTGCGCAAATACAGCTACGAAAACCAGTGCAAGTCCATCCAGCATGAGATCATCCGCTGCCAAAAAGCAGGCGACAACGAACGGATCGCCGCTCTTCAGCGGGAAAAACAGGAACTGACAAAGAGAATCATGGCACTCTAAAAATGAAAAAAGACAGCAAAAAAGCCAAAAAGCCCGTTCCGCCCGCTCCGACCGGCAGGCCGAAGAACGAGGTCAAGGCCCTCATCACCAAGGGACGCCAGCAGGGCTACCTCCTCTTCGAGGACATCGACAAGACCTTTCAGGACGAGTTCGATTCCGAGGAGAACTTCAACGATTTCCTGAATTCGATCGGCGACTACGGGATCAAGATCCTGGACTCAAAGCAGCAGGAGATCCTCCCCCGCCGCCGCAAACAGGACGCGGTGACCACCCAGGGCCTGGAGCGGACGACCGACCCGGTCAAGCTCTATCTCCGGGAGATGGGCAACATCTCCCTCCTGACCCGGGAGGGGGAGATCGCCATCGCCCGCGAGATCGAGCGCGGGGAAAAGTCGATCATCAAAGCCCTGAGCAAGACCCGCCTGGTCCTCAACGAGGTCCTGGGCCTGGAGTCCCGGATCAAGGAGAACATCAACGTCATCACCGAGATGTTCGAGGTCAGCGAGGACGACATCGCCGAGGGGAAGATCGAGGAGAAAAAAAAGCAGATCCTGGCCAAGATCAAGAAGATCCGCGACCTGAGCCTCAAGCTGGACAAGATCCCCGTCCGGCCGAGGCACCTCATCAGCCGGGGCCGGATCATCGTCAAGATGTCCAGCCTGATCCGCGACCTGAACCTCCGGGCCAACCAGAGGGAGAAGATCATCGGCGTCCTCCGCCGCAAGTTGCAGGCCATCAACGCCCAGGAGGAGATCCTGGAGGACACGCAGACGGCGCGCAAGCAGACCCGCAGCCGGAAGAACCGGGCGGCCCTGGAGCAGAAGCAGAGGGAGGTCCAGCGCCTGATCCGGAACCATCAGCGGGAGATCGGCCTGGACGCCCCCAACCTGCGCAAGATCCTGCGGACCATCACCACGGGAAAAAAGATCAGCGACCAGGCCAAGAAGGAGCTCGTGGCGGCCAATCTGCGCCTGGTGGTGTCCATCGCCAAGAAGTACTCCAACCGGGGCCTGCAGTTCCTGGACCTGATCCAGGAGGGCAACATGGGCCTGATGAAAGCCGTGGACAAGTTCGAGTACCGCCGCGGCTACAAGTTCTCCACCTACGCCACGTGGTGGATCCGGCAGGCCATCACCCGGGCCATCGCCGATCAGGCCCGCACCATCCGCATCCCGGTGCACATGATCGAGACGATCAACAAGCTCATCCGCGTCTCGCGCGGCCTCGTCCAGGAGATCGGCCGGGAGCCCTCCTGCGAGGAGATCGCCAAGAAGATGGACATGCCGGTCAGCAAGGTCCGCAAGATCATCAAGATCGCCCAGGAGCCCATCTCCCTGGAGACGCCCATCGGCGAGGAGGAGGACAGCCACCTGGGGGATTTCATCGAGGACAAGGTCCTGCCCTCCCCCCCGGACACGGTCATTCACATCAACCTCCGGGAGCAGATTGAGGAAGCTCTGAAGACCCTCACCGAGCGCGAGGCCAGGGTCCTCAAGATGCGCTTCGGTCTGGGCGACGGCAACGAGCACACCCTGGAGGAAGTCGGGCAGCAGTTCAAGGTCACCCGGGAACGCATCCGTCAGATCGAGGCCAAAGCCCTCCGCAAGCTGAAGCACCCCAGCCGCAGCCGGAAGCTGAAGTCGTTCACCAACGGCACGAGCTGAGGGCCGGCGCGCAAGCCTATCCCTCCCGCTGACCTTCCCTGGCGGCGCAGCAAGGCGATCATCCGCCGAGAGTGAGCCCGGGGGATCTTCTAGACCATGAAAAAAGCGGAAAGATTCATTTTGCCCAAAAGCGGAAACAATCACCTTGCCTTGACAACGGCCCGCAGGCGGTTGTCTCCCACGGGGTTCTGTGATATAAGAAGAGCCACAAGGGCCTATAGCTCAGCGGTAGAGCCACCGGCTCATAACCGGCAGGTCCCAGGTTCGAATCCTGGTAGGCCCATACGCGCGAGAGGAAGAGATGTGGACGCCGACTTTGATGGGCTGATCGAACTGCAAGAGCTCGATGTCGAGATCAGAAAAGTACTGTCTCTTCTGGATAAGATTCCCGCCCAGGTCGAAACCATAAACCGGAAGATCGAAGCCGCCGTCCAGACGCTGGCCCTCGCCCGGGAAAAGCTGTCCCAGAACCAGAAAAAGCGCCGCGACCTGGAGGGAGAGGTCAAGGACATCAAGACCCAGATCACCAAATACAAGCTTCAGCTGAACCAGGTCAAGACGAACCGCGAATACCAGTCCCTGCTCAAGGAGATCGAAGAGAACCAGAAGAAGATCGACCTCCTGGAGGAGGAGATCATCGGGGAGCTGCTGAACGCCGACCAGATCGAGGCCGACATCCGGGCGGCCGTCGAACGCGACCGCGATGAGCGGGCCGGTTTTGAGGAGGAAAAGAAAACGCTGGCCGGAGAGAAGGAATACTGGGAGGGTCAGGTCCGGGAGCTCGAAGCCCGGAGGCGGGCGCTCCTGCCCCGGATTCCCGCCGACCAGGCCGGCCTGTACGAGCGCATATCCCTCCGCATGGGGGGGCAGGCCCTGTCGCCGGTCACGGACGACTTCTGCACCCTGTGCCACATGCGCATCCGGCCGCAGATGCTGAGCGAGCTGGTCGAAAAGCACGAGATCCTCCTGTGCGAGAATTGCGGCCGCATTCTGTACTGCATCAAGGAAAAGGACGGACAGGAAAAGGACGCCTCCGGACGTCTCTAAGCGCCCCGCCCGCGCTCGCCGTCGCCGGTCGATTTGAATTCACTCCCTCTTCCTGCTATCATGTTTCTCTTTATCGGTTAAAGGAGGTGCCCTTGAAAAAATCAATCGTTTTCGGACTGACGGTCCTGCTGCTGGCCGCCGTTCTGGCCCAAGCCGCGCAGGATGAAAAGCCGCGCTTGGGCGTCCTGCGGTTCACCAACACCACGAGCGCCGGCTGGTGGAGCTCTTCCGTGGCCAATGAGCTCTCGGACATGCTCGCCTCGGAGCTGGCCAGCACCAAAGCCTTCCAGGTCCTGGAGCGCAAGGAGATCGACGCCGCGATCTATGAGCAGGACCTGAGCCAGACCGACCGCATCAGCCAGGCGACCAAGGTCAAGCTGGGCAAGATGAAGGGCGCCAAGTACCTCGTCGCCGGCACCGTCTCCGCCTACGAGGAGGAGACCCGGGAGACGGGTGGCGGCGTGCGCGTCGGCCCGGTCAGCCTGGGCGGGAAGCTGGACAAGACCTACATCGCCGTCGACCTCAAGATCATCGACACCGAGACGGGCGAGATCGTGGACGCCCGGACGATCGAAGCGGAGGCCAAGGGAACCACCATCGGCGGCGGGATCAGCCTGCGGGGCGTGGCGCTCAGCGGCGCCGACGCGCAGAAGACCCCGGCCGGCAAGGCCATCCGGGCCTGCGTCATCTACTGCTCCGAATACCTGGCCTGCTCCCTGGCGAAGGGACAGGACGCCCCCTGCATGAAGAAATGGGACAAGATGGACGAGAAGCGGAGGGAGCGGACCAAGGGAGCGATCGACATCAAGTAGCGCCGTTCCCGATCACGGATCAACCCGGGGAGGCCGAAAGGCCTCCCTTTTTTTTATCCCCGGCTCCGCCCTCCGGGTCCGTCAGATCTGATTGTCGTACCTGTCTTCCTGGTAGAGGGAATCGATCTGGGCGGCGTAGGTCTTCTCCACGATGTTCCGTTTGATCTTCAGGCTGGGGGTCATCTCGCCCTTCTCGATCTCGAAGTCGCGCTCCAGGAGGAGCACCTTCTTGACCTTTTCGTAGGAAGCCAGCATGGGCGTGGCCCGGTCGACCTCGGCCGCCATGAAGGACACCACCCGGGGGTTCTTGACCAGCTCCGCCCGGTCGCGGAAGGCGATGCCCGCCCCGCGGGCGTAGTCCTCGAGCTTCTCGAAGTTGGGAACGAGCAGAGCCGCGATGAACTTCCTCCGGTCGCCGATGACCAGGGCGCTGGCGATGTAGGGGTTGGTCTTAAGGACATTCTCGATGGGCTGGGGGGCGATGTTCTTGCCTCCGGCGGTGACGATCAGGTCCTTCTTCCGGTCGGTGATGACCACGAACCCCTCCTCGTCCACGCGCCCGATGTCGCCGGTCTTGAACCAGGGGCCCTCGAAGCTGTCGCGCGTCTCGGCTTCTTTCTTGTAATAGCCCTTCATGACGTTCGGGCCGCGGACCAGGATCTCGCCGTCGGGGGCGATCCGGACCTCGACGCCGGGGATGGTTTTGCCCACCGTCCCGAACTTGAGGTTCTCGAAGGTGTTGACCGAAATGACGGGCGACGTCTCGGTCAGCCCGTAGCCCTCCATGATGACCAGGCCCATGGCGTAGAAGAACTCGGCGATGTCCTTGCTCAGGGGGGCGCCGCCCGAGACGAAGAAGCGGATGCGCCCTCCGGTTTTGGCCACGATCTTGGAGAAGACGAGCTTGTGGGCCAGGCCGCGCCGGAACTTGAGTCCGCCGGGGATGCTCTGGCCGGCGAGCTTCCGCCGCCCGAATTCCCGGCCCACCCTGAGGGCCCAGAAGAAGATCTTGCGCTTCAGACCCGAGCCGGCGAGCACCGTGTCGATGACCTTTGAGTAGATCTTCTCGAAGACGCGCGGCACGCCGACCATGATGTTCGGCCGGACCTCAACCAGGTTCTGGGCCACGGTCTCCACGCTCTCGGCGTAGCCGATCGTGCAGCCGCGGTAGACGTAGGCGTAGGTCACCATCCGCTCCAGGACGTGCGACAGGGGCAGGAAGGACAGGACGGTGTCCTTGGAGGAGAATTCCAGGAGCTCGGCGGAGGTGACGACGTTGCTGCAGAAGTTCGAATGGGTGAGGATGACGCCCTTGGGCACGCCCGTCGTCCCCGAGGTGTAGATGATCGTCGCCGTGTCGTCCGGCTTGACCGCCAGGGCTTCGCGCTCGAAGCGTTGCGGGTCCTTCTCCTCGGCCTTCCTCCCCTCGGCGGCGATGTCCGACCAGAGTCTCACGCCGGAGGGAGCGGGGCCGTCAAGGATGATGAAATGCTTGACCTTGCCCAGCTGGCTCTTCACGGCATCGACCTTCCTCCACTGGTCGATGTTGGACACCAGGACGCACTTGGCGTCGCTGTCGTCGATGATGTACTTCACCTGCTCGGGCACGAGGGTGGTGTAGATGGGCACGGTGATCCCCCCGGCGCAGACGGCCGCCAGGTCGGCCATGACCCATTCCGGCCGGTTTTCGCAGAGGATGACGAACTTGTCTCCCGGCGCAAACCCCAGAGTTTTCAGGCCCAGGCTGAAATGCCTCACCCGTTCGCCGAACTCCCGGGAAGAGATGGGGGTGTAAGCCCCTTGTTTCTTGACCAGGATGAAATCCGGCTTGGGATAAGACTGAAGAGTGTTCAACAAAATGCGGGGAATGGTCTCGCTCACGAATCCCTCCTTATTAAAGTGAGCCCATTGTAGAATTGTCACCCCTCCGGAGTCAAGCCGGATTTCGGCCCGGACGCGGACCGGGAAGCGGAGACGGGCCGGCCTACTCCTCCTCGGCCACCCTGGCCACGGAGCAGACCTTGTCCTTGTCCTCGAGGTGGATGAGCCGGACGCCCTGAGTGGACCGGCCCGAGGCCCGCACCTCAGGAGTCTTGATGCGGATGACTTTGCCCGCCTCGGTCATGAGCAGCAGCTCGCCCTCGGAGATGCCGACCATGGCCAGCGCCGGGCCGATCTTGGGCATGACCTTGAGGTTGATGATCCCCTTGCCGCCGCGGCTCTGCTTGCGGTACTGCCCGATCTCCGTCTTCTTGCCGAAGCCTTTCTCGCTGGCGGTGAAGACGAACTTGTCCGCGCTGCTGACGACGATCAGGCCGATGACCGCGTCCTTGGGGGCCAGGGACATGGCCCGCACGCCCGCGGCCTGACGCCCCATGGGCCGGATCTGCTTCTCGCTGAAGCGGATGGCCTTGCCCAGGCGGGTGCCGATGATGATGTCCCGCTTCCCGTCGGTCAGGCTGGTGAACAGCAGCTGCTGCTTGGGCCGGACGGTCATGGCCTGAATGCCGCCCTTGCGGATGTTCTTGAACTGGTCGAGGGCCGTTTTCTTGATCTGGCCGTCCGAGCTGAGCATGAGCAGGTAGCGGTCGGGGCTGAAGTCCTTGACCGCGGCGACCGAGGTCACACACTCCCCGGTTTGGAACTCGACGAGGTTGGCGATGGACTTGCCCCGGGCGGCGAGCCCCACGTCGGGGATGTCCAGGGCCTTGAGCCAGTACAGCCGGCCCTGGTTGGTGAAGACGAGGAGGTAGCTGTGGGTGGAGCAGATGAAGATGTTCTCCACCGCGTCCTCCTCTTTCATGCTGATGCCCTTGCGGCCCTTCCCGCCGCGCCCCTGGTTTCGATAGGAGCTCAGGGAGGTGCGCTTGATGTAGCCGGAAGCGGTCTGGACGATGACCACCTCCTCCTCCTTGACCAGGTCCTCGGGCTTGATGTCGGTGATGACTCCCTCCCTGATCTCCGTCCGCCGGGGGTCCCCGAAGGCCGCCTTGGCCTGCTTCAGCTCCTCGACGATGATGTCCTGGATGAGCTTCTCCGAGCCGAGGATCTTCTTCAGCTTGGCGATGAGCTCCTTGACCTCGATGTATTCCTTGCGGATCTTCTCCCGCTCCAGGTTGGTCAGCCGCTGGAGCTGCATCTCCAGGATGGCCTGGGCCTGGATGTGCGTCAGGCGGAAACGGGTGATGAGTCCGTTGCGGGCGTCCTCGACCGTCTTCGAGCGGCGGATGAGGGTGATGATCTCGTCCAGGTGGTCGAGGGCGATGGTCAAGCCCTCCAGGATGTGGGCCCGGGCCTCGGCCTTCTTCAGCTCGAACCGCGTCCGGCGCCGGATGACGTCCTGGCGGTGGGAGAGGAAGTGCTTCATGATGTCGACGAGGCCCAGGAGCTTGGGCTGCTTGTCCACGATCGACAGGAGGATGAGGCCGTAGGACGTCTGGAGGGCGGTGTGCTTGTAGAGGTTGTTGAGGACGACCTCGGGCAGCTCCCCCTTCTTCAGCTCGAAGACGATGCGCATCCCCTCGCGGTCGGACTCGTCGCGGATGTCGGCGATGCCCTCGATCCGCTTTTCGTTGACCAGATGGGCCGCGTTCTCCAGGAGCTTGGACTTGTTGACCTGGTAGGGGATCTCGGTGACGATGATGCGCTCCCGCTCCCCCTTGGGGCCGCCGGACTCGATGACCGACTTAGCCCGGATGGTGATCGAACCCCGGCCGTCGCGGTAGGCGTCGCGCAGCCCCTGCAGCCCGTAAATCTGGCCGCCCGTGGGGAAGTCCGGGCCGGGGATGAACTCCATGATCTTGTCCAGCTTGGCCCCGGGATGCTGAATGAGATGGACGAGGCCGTCCACGACCTCGCCCAGGTTGTGGGGCGGGATGTTGGTCGCCATGCCCACGGCGATGCCCGAGCCGCCGTTGACCAGGAGGTTGGGGAACTTGGCCGGCAGGACCTCGGGCATGGACAGGCTGTCGTCGTAGTTGGGCACGAAGTTGACCGTATCCTTGTCCAGGTCGTCCATCAAGCTTTCGGCGATCTTCTTCAGCCGGACCTCGGTGTAGCGCATGGCCGCGGGCGGGTCTCCGTCGATCGACCCGAAATTGCCTTGGCCGTCCACCAGGACGCTGCGCATGCTGAAATCCTGGGCCATGCGCACCAGCGTGTCGTAGACCGCCTGGTCGCCGTGGGGATGGTACTTGCCGATGACGTCGCCCACGATGCGCGCCGACTTCTTGAAGGGCTTGTTGTGGGTCGTCCCCGTCTCGTACATGGAGTACAGGACCCGGCGGTGAACGGGCTTCAGGCCGTCCCGGATGTCGGGGATGGCCCGGCCGATGATGACGCTCATGGCGTAGTCGAGGTAGGAGCGCCTCATCTCCACCTCGAGGCTGACCTCGGACAGGTCGGCGGCCGCGGGCGGCGCGGCCGGCGGGGCCGGGATCTTGGGCGCCTCTTTTTCCTTTTCCCTGGCCTTGTCCTTGCCTTTGTCTTTCTCGGCGGGGGTCATGTGGGGGGTCCTTTCGCCGAAGCCGTCAGATGTCGAGGTTGGTGACCAAAACGGCGTTCGACTCGATGAAGCTGCGGCGTCGCTCGACCTCATCGCCCATGAGGATGCTGAAGGTTTCGTCGGCCGCGACGGCGTCCTGGATCATGACCTTCAGCAGGGCCCGCTGGGCGGGGTTCATGGTCGTTTCCCAGAGCTGCGAGGGCGCCATCTCGCCCAAGCCCTTGTAACGCTGGATGGAAACGCCCTTCTTGCCCTTCTCGTGGAGGTAGTCCACGAGCCGGATCTCGTTCTCGATCGTCAGGCTCTCTCCGTCGCTGGCGATCTCGTAGGGCGGCCGGAAGCTCTCCAGCTCCTTGAAGAGCTTGATCAGGCCTTTGTACTCCGTCGAGTCGACCAGGGCCAGGTTGACCCGGCAGTTGATGGACATGCCGTTGACCTGGTAGCGGATGCCGAGCTCCCAGGCTTCGTACTCCTCGTCCTGGACGAGCTCCGTGGACAGCCCCTTGGCCTCGACCAGGGCCTGGACCTTCTTCATGGCTTTCTTGTCCTGGAGGAAATCGAGGCCGGCGACGCCCTCGCGGATGAGCAGCTCGACCAGGAAGGGGGGGAAGCCCTTCCGCTCCAGGAGCTGCAGGTAGCTCTTCTTCTGCATGAGACGCAGGAAATGCTTGCGGAGCTTTTCCCCCTCGAAGACCTCTTTCTTGCCCTTGACCCGGACCTTGAAATCCTCCGAGATCTTCTTGACCACCCACATCTCGTAGGCCCGCTCCTCCTTGAGGTATTGGACCTCCTTGCCCTTGGAGATCTTGTACAGGGGGGGCTGGGCGATGTAGAGATAGCCCCGCTCGATGAGGGGCTTGAGGTGCCGGTAGAAGAAGGTCATGAGCAGGGTGCGGATGTGCGAGCCGTCGACGTCGGCGTCGGTCATGATGATGACCTTGTGGTAGCGGAGCCTGTCGAGCGACGACTCGGCCTCGCCCACGCCCACGCCCAGGGCGGCGATCATCATCCCGATCTCCTCGTTGTGCAAAATCTTGTCCTGGGCGGCTCTCCAGACGTTGAGGATCTTGCCCTTCAGCGGCAGGATGGCCTGGAAGCGGCGGTCGCGGCCCTGCTTGGCCGAGCCGCCGGCCGAATCGCCCTCGACGATGAAGATCTCCGACAGGGCGGGGTCCTGCTCCTGGCAGTCGGCCAGCTTGCCGGGCAGAGTGGTCGACTCGAGCACGCTCTTGCGCCGGGCCAGGTCGCGGGCCTTGCGGGCCGCCTCGCGGGCCCGGGCGGCCTCCATGGCCTTGAGGACGATGCGCTTGGCGTTGGTCGGGTTCTCCTCCAGGTAGGCGGCCAGCTTCTCGTTGACCAGGGACTCGACGATGCCCTTGACCTCGGAGTTGCCCAGCTTGGTCTTGGTCTGCCCCTCGAACTGGGGGTCGCGCATCTTGACGCTCAGGACGGCGCACAGCCCCTCCCGGGAGTCGTCCCCGGACAGGGAGCCCGAGCTCAGGTCCTTGAAGAGGTTGTTGGCCAGGGCGTAGTTGTTCAGGCAGCGGGTCAGGGCGGCCTTGAAGCCGATGAGGTGCGTCCCGCCCTCGGTGGTGTTGATGTTGTTGACGAAGGTGAAGATCGTCTCGGTGTAGCCGGAGTTGTACTGGAAGGCCAGCTCGATGATGATGCCGTCCTT
>VGJG01000013.1 GCA_016867615.1 Candidatus Aminicenantota bacterium
CGCTCAGCTTTTCCCTGAATCCCTTGACCTGGGCTTCCGGAACGTCCTCGGCCAGGAGGGAAAGGCTCGCCTCCTGCCTGAAGATTTTCATGCCCGAGGAGGAACGGATCGCTATCCGGCTGAAGTTGACTTCGAGACCGATCCGGATGAGGGGCTTCTTAACGGAATATCCCTGGAAATACCTGATTTCTTGACCGAACTCGACCGGCTGGCCGGCGAATAGAAAAAGGGTCACAAAAAAGACGATAAAATATTTATAATGTTTGATATGGATGTTCATCGCTGACCTTTGGGGATGCCCTTGGTTAAATATTATGCCAACTACCGGGGCAATGTCAAGCAAAATGTTCTATATGTGCTACCCTTTGTTATTCAATACCATATCTTGTGCTTAATAATTTCTATTCATATAGTTTTTATCAGATTAATGAATATTTGTCAAAATCCGGCAGAGAAGGCCGTTCTTTTATTTCTGCTTCCTCAGGGAAGGCGTGCTGATCCAAATCCCCAGAGAAACGGCGAACAGCGCGACGGCGTTGATGAGAACGGCCCAGGGCTCGGACAACTTCTGGGCGGCCTGCCCGATCCACAGGGCTCCGAGCGGCATGAACCCGAAAAATGTCAGGCTGTAGAGGGACATGACCCTCCCCCGCAGCCTGTCCTCGACGATCGATTGGATGAGGGCATTGGCCAGGTTGAAGACGAGGATCACCGCGAAGCCCGCGCCGAGGAGGATCAAGAGCGTCAGGGGAAACCAGCGGACCAGGGCGAAAACGAGCAGAAAGAGCGGGAAGGCGGCGCTCCCGACGGCGAGGAGTCTTCCCCGGAACTGAAAGCGCCCCAGGGAGGCGATGACCAGGGCGCTCACCAGCGCCCCGATGCCGCGGAAAGCGTGGAGCAGTCCGTTGGCCGCCGCGTCCCGGCCCAGAACCTCGACCGCCCAAGCCGGAAAGATCGTGGCGAAAGAGGACCCGAAAAGACTCGTGGCCATGATCAGGCCCAGGAGACCGCGGATGACGGGCTGGCCGAGGGCGTAGGCCACGCCCTCTTTCAGCTCCCTCCAGGCCGAGGTCCGCGACGGCTTCCGCCGTCTCTCCCCCAGCCTGATGGCCAGGAGGGCGGCGATGACGGCGAAAAACGAAAGGCCGTTCAGCGCGAAGCACCACCCCGGCCCCGCCAGGGCGTACAGCGCGCCCGCCAGCGCCGGCCCGACGACCGCCGCGGCGTTGAACATCGTGGAATTGAGGGCGATGGCGTTCGTCAGGTCCTCGCGGTCGACGAGATCGGCGACGATGGACTGGCGCGCGGGCGCGTCGAAGGCGTTGGCCGCGCCGAATCCCAGGGCCAGGAGAACCAGGTGCCAGGGACGGACCGCCCCGCTGAACGTCAGAACAGCGGTCAACAGGGCCAGGACGGTCATGGCCGCCTGGGTGATCAGCATCAGCCTGCGCTTGTCCATGCGGTCGGCCACGACACCCCCGTAGAGCATGAAAGCCAGGGTCGGCGCGCCGGCGGCGAACCCCAGGACGCCCAGGAAGGCCGCCGAACGCGTCAGCTCAAAAGCCAGGAATCCCTGGGCGGTGATCTGCATCCATGTCCCGAAGAGCGAAACGAGCTGTCCCCAAAAATAAATCCGGTAATTTCGGTGTTTGAGGGCCAGGAAAGTCCGGCGAAAACTCAGGCCGCGCATACCGACCGGCGGCGGAGCGCCCCAGGCCGGTGGCCCGGCCCCGGCCGGAGCGGGAAGGCCGGTTTTTCTGTTGAAGATCATGCTCCTTTTCGAGCCTGGAATCATACTACAGATCCGATTCCCTCAGACAAGGCCGCGGAATGCCGTCCCGGGCGCTCTTTTATTGATAATATCTATAATCCCTAAATATTTTGTAGATTTAGTAATGTTTGTGGTATAAACTAGAGACGGTCATGAAGATCAAACGTCCGCTGGGCATCCCGACCCGGGCCCTCATCCTCCTTTTGTCAGCCGCTTTCCTTATGGCCGGGAGAAGCGCGGGCGAAGCTCCGGGCTTGCGCCTCGTCTCCCCTCCCCTTCCCCGGACGCTTTTCACTCCCCAGGAACTGTCGCAACTCTACCCCCTTCGCTCCGAGGACGGCGCGCCTCGTCCGGGCCTCGCTCCGCCCTCTCCGGACTTTTCCTCCTGGCGTTCAACGATCGAGCCGCGCAAACTCGCCCCCCTGTCCGGAGTGGAAAACGCCCTGTTCACCGGGACGCTCGTCAGCCTCGTGGGATTGAACATCGCCGACGCCCTGGCCGCGAGGAAGGTGGCCCGGACTCTCGGCCCCGACGAGCTGAACCCCCTGACCAGGGCCTTCGCCAAATCCGACCTGGCCCTGGCGGCTTTCAAGATCGGCAGCACCTATCTGAACATCGTGGCGCTCAGGGGGGTGCACCGCACTCACAAGCCCATGGCCTGGGTCCTGAGCCTGATAAGCAATTTCCTCGTCGACTACACCCTGGCTCTCAGCCTGGAACAGATCGAGAACGCCCGGAGCGCCCCCTCCGTTCAGAGGTAGCTCAAAGCCTCGCCGATATTTTTCAGCCCACGCTCCAGCACATCCCCGGCGACGCCGAAGCCGATACGCACATGGGCCGGATCGCCGAAAAAATCCCCCGGAACGACGCCCGTGTCGTGCCGTTCCCGGAGGATCGCCTCCAGCCGGCGCCCGTCGCCGCATCGCAGCCGCGGGAAACAGACGACGCCTCCGTCCGGCTCCACCCAGCTCAGCCTCTCCTCGCCGGCCATGAACCTCCGCATCCGGTCCCGGTTCTCCCCGATGAGCGGCGCCGCCCTTCCTCGGAGCTCATCCAAGCGGTCGAAGAGTCGGGCGGAGATCTGCTCCTCGAGGTAAACCTCCTCGTTGAAGAGATAATTCCTCATCTGGAGCAGCCTGCGGGACAGACCGCCCGGAGCCAGGATCCAGCCCCTCCGCAATCCGCCCAGGCCGTAAACCTTGGTCAGGCTGGAGAGGCTGACGACGTTCGGCGCCAGGCCGAAAGCGGTGAGCCCTCCTCGGGACGGGAGGAATTCCAGGTAGACCTCATCCACGATCAGCCAGACTCCCCTCTCGGCGGCCCCCTCGGCCAAGGAGCGCAGGGCCTCCCCGCCGGCCCGAACCCCGCTGGGATTGTGAAGGTCGGTGAGCATGATGAGCCGCGTCCGGGGCGTCACCATCCCGAGCACCTCGTCCGCGTCCAGCCGGTAGCCGTCCTCGAACCGCCGCTCGAAGCGCCGCACCCCGGCTCCCAGGGCCCGGGGCACGGCGGACAAAGGCCCGTAAGCCGGCTTCTCGACCAGAGCCTCGTCCCCTTTTTCCAAGAGGGCGGCGCAGACCATGAACAGCGCCATCGAGGTGCCGGGCGCGGTGACCACCTCCTCGACCCGGGCTCCGTATCGCGCCGCCACGGCTTCGATGAGGGGCGGGTAGCCGTGTCCGTGATATCCTTCCAGGGCCAGCTCCTCCCAGTCCACGCCCAGTTCGGCGAGGCTTCGCCCCGGCAGGCCGCTCCGGGTCAGGTTGATCCCGGGCTTGTCCTTGTTTTTCGCCCAGTCGAGGTATTCCAGGGGTTGGAAATCCATTGGCCGGTCCTTTCGCGCTTTTCATCTTAATCGACTTCCCCCCGGAGGCGCAATCCGAGAAACGGCCTCCCCTGGACGGGCCGCCTTCTTTGTAATAAAATATCTGCGGTTGAAGGAGAAACCCATGAAAAAAATCATCATCCGGACGACGGTCTTTATGTCGCTTGCGACGCTCCTCCTGACCCCCCTGGCTGCACAGACGGCCGCCGACATCCTGGCCAAGATGATCGAAGCTCAGGGCGGACGCAAGGCCCTCGAGGCCGTTGTCGATTGGACCACATCGGGCACGTTCGAGCTGGTGCAATTCGGCATGCAGGGCTCGATCGTCATGTACCAGAAAGAGCCGAACCTGATGCGCATGGACATGGACATCCAGGGGTTCCAGATGACCCAGGCTTTCGACGGCCAGAACGGCTGGGCGACCAACCCCCAGACAGGCGCCGTGGAAACCATGTCCGAGCTGCAGAACGCGGACATGAAGAGGCAATCCCTGGGAAACGCCGCGCTGCTCGCGCCTGAGACTCTGGGCATCAGCTACGAGCTCCAGGGCCGGGAGACGCTCAACGGCAAAGAGCATTGGGTCCTGGTCCAAAAATTCAACGACGGCCATTCGTCCATTCTGTACGTCGACCCTGAAACGCACCTCCCCTACAAGTCCAAGTCCAAGGGGCACGACATGATGGGCGCCGAAGTGGAAAGCGAAACGATCATGACCGACTACAGGAGCATCGACGGCTTCCCCGTGGCCCATTCCATGGTCATCTTTCAGAACGGCGCGGAATTCATCCGGATCTCCCTGACCTCGGTGAAGCTGAACGGCGGCCTGGACGAATCCCTGTTCAAGATGAACCGGTAGGACCCGCCGACCCGGCAGGAGCTCCATGGGCAAACACCCGAAGCCGGTGACGGCCCTTCTTCTCGTCCTGTGCCTGGCCGTCTCCTGCGCCGTCAACCCCGTAACGGGAGAGCGGGAGCTGAGCTTGATCTCCGAGGAGGGAGAGATCTCCCTGGGCAGGGAGACCGACGTCTCGATCCGACAAACGTTCGGCCTGTACGACGACCCGAAGCTGGCCGCTTATGTGTCCGGCGTGGGGATGAAGATGGCCCCCCTCACCCACAGGCCCCATCTGCCCTATTCTTTCCAGGTCCTGGACACGCCGGTCATCAACGCCTTCGCCGTCCCCGGGGGCTACATCTACGTCACCCGAGGCATCCTGGCGCTGATGAATTCCGAGGCCGAGCTGGCCGCCGTCCTGGGCCATGAGCTGGGGCACGTCAACGCCCGCCATTCCGTGCGCCGCCTGAGCCAGATGATCCTCATCCAGGTCGGCCTGGCCGTGGGCAGCGCCCTGAACGACACCTTCGCCCAGCTGGCCGGCGTGGCCGGCCTCGGCATCCAGGTCCTCTACCTGAAATACAGCCGCGACGACGAGCGCCAGGCCGACGCGCTGGGCGTGGACTACGCGCGCCGGGCGAGCTACAACCCCGGTCCGATGATCGGCTTTTTCGATTCTCTCCAGAAGCTGGGCGACCTATCGGGCGGCCGGAGCCTTCCCGGGTTCCTGTCCACGCATCCCCTGGAGGCCGATCGCATCAAGAACGTGACCGCCCTGCTCGACCCGGCCGACAACCGTTTGGCGGTGAGGAACGAAGAATACCTGGCCCGGGTCGACAACATCATCTACGGCGACGACCCCCGGCAGGGATACGCCGAGGCCGGGGCGTTCTACCATCCCACGCTGCGCTTCCAGTTCATCCCGCCCGAGAAATGGGTCCTGGAAAACACGCCCCGGCAGGTGCAGATGATCTCTCCCGACAAGCAGGCGGCCTTTCTCCTCGAGGTCGAGCAGAGCCAGGACAGCCTGCAGGGCTACGCGGCCAAGAAAGCGCAGTCCCTCGAGAACCGGCGTCTTCTCGACGACCAGAGCCTGACCATCAACGGCCTGGCCTCCTATCATCAGCTGTACGACATCCCCCAGGCGGAAGCGGAAACGCTCCGGGCCAGGCTGTCCTTCATCCGCAAGGAGTCGATGATCTACTCCTTCACCGCCCTGAGCACGACGGCCCAGTTCGGAAAATTCGACAACCAGTTCTTCCGGGTCGTGCGCTCTTTCCGGGACCTGAGCGACCCCCGGTTCATCAACCGGCAGCCGGCCCGTCTTCTCCTGGTCCAGGCCGACGGGAGACAGAGCCTGGAAGCCCTCTTCCAAGCCCGGGGAGTCAAGAAGGACCTTTGGCCCAAGCTGGCCATCCAGAACGGGCTGGAGCTGACCCAGGTCCCGGCCGCCGGCCGACGGGTGAAGATCGTCCGCTGAGCGCGGTCAGATCTCCGCTTCCCTCAGGACGGCGTGGGCCAGCTTGAGGGCCTCCAAGCCCTCCTGGCCGCTGACCTTGTTCCGCCGGCCCTCGATCTGGCAGC
The DNA here is from genome assembly GCA_016867615.1 of Candidatus Aminicenantota bacterium. Taxonomy (GTDB): domain Bacteria; phylum Acidobacteriota; class Aminicenantia; order Aminicenantales; family JAFGAV01; genus JAFGAV01. The sequence continues at coordinate 6,016 of VGJG01000013.1, forward strand.
GGAGAAAGTTCTGGAGTTCCTTCTTCAGGGGCTCTTCCTTCTGGATCTTGGGGCTCTTGATCTCCGTCTGCCCCTGGCCGCCCCGGAGGGGAAAGACCTTGAGCTCCTGGTCGATGTAGTCGATGGAGTAATAGGACGTCGGCTCGAAGATGCGGAGCTTGCGCACCTTGCCCTGGTGGACCCGGCTGGCCATCAGGGTGGCGATGCAGCCCGAGCGGAACTCGAGCCGGGCGTTGGCGATGTCGATCTTGTCCGAGAGGACGTGGATGCCCGTGGAGCGGATGGCCTTGACCTCGTCCTTGATCAGGGCCCGGATGATGTCCAGGTCGTGGATCATCAGGTCGAGCACGACGTCGATGTCGAGCGACCGGGCGGAGAACGAACCCAGGCGCTGGACCTCGATGAACTTGGGCTCGGAGATCATGGTCTCTACGGCCTCGACCGCGGGGTTGAACCTCTCCAGGTGCCCCACCTGGAAGACCAGGCCGTTTTTCTCGGCGGCGGCCACGAGCTCCTCGCCCTGTTCCACGGTCTCGGTGGTGGGCGTTTCCACCAGGACGTGTTTTCCCTCCCGGAGGAGGTGGAGGGAGACGGCATGGTGCTCGGAGGTGGGCGTGGCCACGATGGCCGCGTCGATGTCGCCGATCATCTCCCGGTAGTCTTGATAGTAGCGGACGCCGTGCCGGTTGCCGATCTCCAAAGCTTTCTTGAAATTCACGTCGGCCACGCCCCGGAGATCCGCTTCCTCGAGATAGGACAGGATCCGGGCATGCTGTGTGCCCAGGTACCCGACGCCCACGATGCCCACCCTGACCTTATCCATCGCGACCCTCTCTTTCCCCGCGGGCGAAGAGGACCAGCCCGTTTTGGTCGGCCAGCTCCACGGCCCGCTCCCGCTGGAAGAAGGCCACCCGGCCCGCCTCGAGGCACAGGGCCGAAGCCCCGGTTTCGATGAGCGCTCGGATGGTGCTCAGTCCCACGCCGGGGACGTCGACCCTGAGGTCCTGCCTGGTCCGGCTGACCTTGACGGCCACGGTCCCCGGCCCGGCCAGGTCCCCGGCGCGCCGGATGGCGGCGTCCGTCCCCTCGGCGGCTTCGACCGCCGCCACGGCCAGATCCTTGACCACGACCGTCTGGCCGATGTCAAGGTCGGCCATCCTGCGGGCGATGGTCCAGCCGAGCGCGGCATCCCTCTCCATCGCGGTTGAAGGACGGGCGACGGTCAGGACGCCTTCCGGACAGAAAAACGGCGCCAGGAACGGCCCGGGGTCCATGACCCGGAGCCCCCTGTCCTCGAGAAAACGGATGAACGTCCGGATGAGGGAGGCCGGCCTTCCGTCCGAAGCCTTCTCCAGCCATTCTCCGGAACCGTCCTCCCTGTCCGCCCGCCGGAAATACGCCCCGGCGGCGACCTTGCCCGCGAGCAGGACGCCGTCGGCTCCCCCCTCCTTGAAAAAACGGACGGCCTCCTCGGGGCGGCCGGGGTCGAGCCAGAAGAACGCGGCGGCTCTGCCCTCCAGGTCCGGAGAAGCCTCCCCCCTCACGCCGGCCACCAGGCATTCCCAGCCCCTGCGGGCCGCCTCGTCGAGGGCCAGCAGGGGAAGCTCGCCCGAGCCGGCGATCAGTCCGATTCTCGGTCCCATGTCTCGCCCGCCTTTTGAGCGATGCCGCGCTTCGAGGCCCGGACGAAGGCCGTGAGCTCCTCCCGCTCGGAACAGACCGGGATCTCGGCCTCGATGCGCTCCAGGGCCTGGCTGGTGTTGAGGTCCGAGGAGAACAGGAGGCGGAACATGTCCTTGATGACCTGGAGCCGCTCCCGGGTGAAGCCCCGGCGGCGGAGACCGACGATGTTCATTCCGAAGAGACGCAGGGGACGGGCGCCCACCACGCGGCTGAAGGGCACCACGTCCTGGGTGACGACGGAATAGCCGCCGACGAAGGCGTAGCGGCCCAGGCGGCAGAACTGATGGACCGAGGAGAAAGCGCTGATGACGACGAAATCCTCGACCGTGACATGGCCGGCCAGCGTGGCGGCGTTGGTGAAGATGGTCTCGTCCCCCACGCGGCAGTCGTGGGCCACGTGGCAGTAGGCCATGAAATAGTTCCTGTCGCCGATGCGGGTCACGCCGCCGCCCTTGGGCGTGCCGCGGTGGACGGTCAGGAACTCGCGGAAGACATTGTTGCCGCCGATGACCACCCGCGTCTCCTCGCCCCGGTAGGAAACGTCCTGGGGCTCCGTGCCGATGACCGAGTAGGGCGAGAAGCGGCAGTCGGGGCCGACCTCGGTCAGGCCGGTGAGGAAGACATGGGCCTCCAGGCGGGTCCGCGGGCCTAGGGAGACGTTCTCCCCAACCCGGCAGAAGGGGCCGATCCACACCCCCGCTCCCAACCGGGCTCCGGGATGGACGTCCGCCGAGGGGTGGATATAAACCTCATCCGCTTTCATTCATCTCCTCGGCGGAGACGAGCGAGCCCATGGCCTCGGTCTCCGCGACCAGAGTCTCCCCGACATAGGCCTTGCCTTCCACTTGAAAGAACCGCTTCCGGAGCTTGAGGAGGATCACCTCCAGGCGGAGCTGGTCCCCGGGGATGACGGGCTTGCGGAACCTCGACTCGCCGATCTTGCTCAGGAAAACGAGCTTGTCCTGGGGGTCGGGAATGGAGTTGTAGACCAGGATGCCCGCCGTCTGGGCCAGGGCTTCGATGATCAGAACGCCCGGCATGACCCGCAGCCTCGGAAAGTGACCCTGGAAGAACGCCTCGTTGTAGGAGACGTTCTTCAGGGCCAGGATCCTCTGCCCCTTCTCCATCTCCAGAACCCGGTCCACGAGGAGAAACGGATAGCGATGGGGAAGGAAGGTCAGGATCTCTTCGATGGAGAAGGACATGGAGTCCGGTTACTTGGCCGCGGGCGCGGCTTTGCTGGCGTCGTAGCGCCTGATGACCTCGGCGGTGACGTCGATCTGGGGGCTGAAATACACCGCGCCGCTCTTGGTCAGGTCGAGGATGATGTCCAGCCCTCTTTCCTTGCCCAGCTGCTCGATGATGGGCAGCAGCTCGCTCTGCAGCTTGGAGTAGAGCCGGAACTGGAGCTCCTGGATGTCGCGGACCGCGTCCTCGGCGGTGCGGGCGCGCTCCTTCCTCTTCCTGTCCAGGTCGGAGTTGAGCTGCAGGGCGGCCTCCTCGCTCAGCGTCAGGCGCTGGGTGCTGAGGCGTGTCTCGAGCTGGCGGATGTCCTCGTCGAGCTTGGCCACGTCGCTCGTGCTCTTCCTTTCGCGCTCCTGAAGACGGCCGATGACTCTCTTGCCCTCGACGGACTTCTCCAGGACCTCCTGGGAGTTGATAACGCCCATCTTAAGGCCTTGCTGGGCGAGGGCCGTGTTCGCCAGCGCGGCCGTCAGGAACGCAGCCAGGGCCACGAACAAAGTCTTCTTCATCATGTGAAAACCTCCTTGAGTCTCTCTATTTCGTCGACGGATACCTTAGAACGTCGAACCGATGGCGAAACGGAAGGCGAAGTTGCTGTCATCCGGCCGAATTTTCCGGTTATTATACGAGAAAATGAGGCGGAAGGGAATACGCAGAGCGGGAACGAAGATCCGAGCCTCCAAGCCGGCGGAGGTGTACACGTTGCTCAGGGTCACTTTCTGGTCCTGGAGCCAGGTGTTGCCCAGGTCGTAAAATAGGATCAGGTACAGCGGGCCGCCCACGGCCATGCTGTACTCGGCGTTGAAGACCAGAGCTTTCTGTCCCCCCAGGTTCGTTCCCCGCGGACTGCGGGGGCCGATGGAATAGATCTCGTAGCCGCGGATGTTCCTCTCCCCCCCCAGGTAGATCCTCTCCCAGAAGGGCACGGTGGAGTCGCCGATGGGGCGGACGAAATCGTATTCCACATGGACGCCGACGCTGTGCTTGGGGAAGATGGGCTGCCAATGGGTGAATTCGACGCGGGGCCGGTAGAGGTCGATCTCCCCCCCGAGGAACGTCCCCGCGTACTTGAGCGAGGCCAGGAACATCGTTCCCCGGCTGGGAGTCAGGGGGCTGTCGACCGTGGAGTAGTGGACCGAGGGGTAGAGGCTGCTGATCTTGTGCGTGCCCAGCCCATAGAGGCTCATGTAGTAGGGGTCGAACATCGACATCCCGGAGTCGGCTGTGCCCTCGCTGGGCAGCTTGATCTCCACGTCCTCGAAGGTGTAGGTCAGGTTGGCCCGCCAGTAGCCGAACAGGCGCGCGCCGAAGATGAAATCCACGCCCTTGCCCTTGCGGTCGTAGAGGTAGGGCAGGATGAGATAGCGGTTGTAAACGTTGAAGCCCACGCTGAGCGGGTAATCGAAGATGTAGGGTTCCTGGAAGCCGAAGACGTAGTTCTTGATCCGTTTCCCGTGCTGGAAGGTGAGGTTGAGGTTCTCGCCCGCCCCCAGGAAGTTGACCGTCTCGTAGCTCAGGGCGACGAACGCTCCCTCGTAGCCGCTGTACCCGGCGGTGAATTGGATGTTGTTGCGCTGGAGCTCCTTGACGTTGACCGTGACGTCGAACAGGGCGGGGTTCTCGGCCGTGGGCTTGATGTCCGGGTCGCCCTCGAGGTCCACCAGGCCGAGCTGCCTCATGCGGAGCAGGCTGTTCTTGAACAGGGAGAAGCTGAAGCGGTCGCCCTCGCGGATGAACATCTCCCGCCGGATGACCTTGTCCTTGGTGTAGACGTTGCCCTTGAAATCCAGCCGGTTGACGTAGCAGACGTCGCCCTCATTGATGTTGAAGGTGACGTTGACCACCTTGTTCTTGGGGTCGAGGCTCTCCACGGGGATGACCTGGGAATAGAGGAATCCCCCGTCCCGGAAGATCTCGCCGATCTTCTCCACGGCCTTCTCCCGGACCTTGGTGCTGTAGACGTCCCCCTTCTGGAATGGAATCAGGGACCGCAGGTACGCCGGGACGACGGACTTGCCCCCCTCCACGGAGACGTCCCCCACCCGGTACAGATAGCCGGGGTTGACGGGCACGACGACCCGCATCATCTTCTGCTTCTTGAACAGCGGGTAGACCGTGCGGCGCGCGTACTCCTCGAGCTTCGGCTCGCCGACCGCGGCCTCCATGTAGCCTTGCTCCTGGAACCTCTTCTTGATGTTGGCCGCCTCTTCCTGGATCTTGTTCTGCTTGAAGACGTCCTTGCCCCCCACCCAGGAGATGAGGTTGTGGGCCCGGTTGGTGGACATGGCGTTGTGCAGGACGCTGGCCGGCACCTTGGTCGTGCCCTCGAAGACCACCTGCCCGACCCGGATCTTGGGGCCCTCGTCGATCTTGAACTCGACCTCGACCTCGTTCTTTCCCCTGGGGGTCTCGACCACGTCGACCTTGGCGGCCATGAGGCCCTTCTCCGCCAGGAGCTCCTCGATCGTCCCCCGGATGCGCTGGAGCTTGTGGCCCTGGTAGTAGGAATAAGGAAGGATGTACTCGTCCTTCTCCTTGAGCTTGTTGGTGATGTCCTCTTCCTTGACCTTCTTCCCCGTCTTGTAGGACACGGCCCGGATGACCGGGTTCTCCTTGACAATGATGCGGAGCACGGCGCCCCTCATGCCCGGCAGGCGCTCCATCCTTATGTCCGCAAAAAAACCCGTCGTCCACAGGACGCGGAAGTCGTTCCGGAGCTGGTCCTCGTTGAACAGATCCCCCTCACGGGAGGAGAGATAATAGAGAATGGTCTCCTGCGTGACCCGGTCGTTGCCGACGATCTCGATCCTGTCGATGACTTCCTGGCCCCGGAGCGGCGGGGACAGCGCCAGCGCGGCCGCAAGCAGCATGATCGGGAGCTTGTTCATAGCCTCTCCTTATACCATATCGGGCTCCGTTTTTCCAGGCGTTCCGTCTCCGATCCCCGCTCCGGAAGCCCTGCCTGGTCCCGAGGGGACGGCGATCCGGCCGGAGGGAGCCCGTAAGAGGATAACTTTACGGCCGGGGAATTGGTTTCAGACCCCCGGCCTCCATCAGGAACAGCCTGCGGCAATGGGCCGCCACTTTCTCGTTGTGGGTGACGATGATCGAAGTCAGGCCCCGCCGGGCGTGCAGGTCGAGGAGAAGCCCAATGATCCTCTCCCCCGTTTGCCAGTCGAGGTTGCCCGTCGGCTCGTCTGCCAGAAGAAGCCGTGGCTCGTTGACCAGGGCCCGGGCGATGGCCACCCGCTGCTGCTCACCGCCGGAGAGCTGGCTGGGCCGCATGTCGGTCTTGTCCCCGAGCAGGACGTCCTCCAGCGCCCGGCGCGCCCGGGTCCTGGCCTCGGGCCAGCCGCCGCCCCCGATGAGCACCGGGAAGCAGACGTTCTCCAGGGCGGTGAATTCCGGCAGCAGGTGGAAAAACTGGAAGACGAACCCCACCTGCCGGTTGCGGAGCCGGGCCCGCTCTACGGGCGGAAGAGCGAAGACATCCTGGCCGTCGAGAAAGACCCTCCCCTCCGTGGGCCGGTCCACGGCCCCCAGGAGGTTGAGGAGCGTGGACTTCCCCACGCCGGAGGCGCCCATGATGCCCGCGAACTCGCCCCGCCCGACCTCGAAATCGAGTCCGTGGAACACGGGGTACACGCCCCTGGCCAGGGGGTAATCCTTGCCCAAATTCCGGACGACGAGCAGGCTACTCATATTTCAGGGCCGTCATGGGGTCGACGCGGGCCGCGCGGCAGGAGGGGAAAAGGGTGGAGACGAAGCTGATGAACAACGAGACGCCGACGATGACCGCCAGGTCGAACAGCCTGAGCCGGAAGGGCACGTAAGAGATCTGGTAGATGTCCACGGGGATATGAATGAGCTGGAAGGTGTTGGCCAGCCAGTTCCACAGCAGCCCCAGGGCCGTCCCGGCCGCCGTGCCGATGACCCCGATCATCGCCCCCTGGAGGAAGAACACGCGGCGGATGGCGGCCGGCGTGGCCCCCATGGCCAGGAGGATGCCGATATCCCGCGTCTTCTCCATGACCATCAGGATCAGGGTGGCGATGATGTTCAGCGCGGCCACGAAGACGATCAGGGTGATGGTCAAGAACAGGATCGTTTTCTCGAGCTTCAGGGCCTGGAACAGGGACCGGTTGAGGTCCATCCAGGTCGTGACGTA
>VGJG01000014.1 GCA_016867615.1 Candidatus Aminicenantota bacterium
GCCCCCTCCGGGGGCTGTGCGCGGCCGGCCGGCGAAGGAGATGCCGGAATTCCCTCGAAACCCGTCGCTTCGCGGCTGAACCGCTCATGGCGCCTCAGCCCTCCCTCCCGGCCTGAAAGCTGTCGGGATTTCCGCTTGGGATAATGCTCCAGACAAAAATTATTGGCGCTTGGGTGTGTTTTTAGAGTGCAGCGGCACGTCGCCGCTCTCTCGGTGTCCTCATGACGCCGCACTCGGCCCGTCGGCTTGACTCCCGGCGGACCCTGTTGTACGTTTCCGGCCGGTGAGCAAAGATTTCCTCGTCAGAGCCCGCGGGGCCGTCTCCTTTCTCGCCTCGTTTTTCTCCGCCCGCGGCCTCGAGGAGAGCCGCGCCAAAAGGGTCTCCGTCCTGTTCCTCGTGCCGCTTCTCGTCTTCGCTTTCTATCTCTCCTTCATGCGCGGCGTGAGGGACTCCTTCGGCGGCGACTACGCCCGCTTCATGCATTTCGAGAAGGTCCGCCTGGCGAATTTCGACCAGGTCTACTGGAACATCGACCCGCGCCTGCTCTTCGAAAACTCCGACTTCGAGAAAGGCACGCTCGAGAATTGGACGCCCGAGGGCGAAGCCTTCCTCTACCAGCCGGTCGGCGAGGATGTCCTGCGCGAAAACCGGCGGCCCTTCTTCCTGAACATCCAGGGCCGCTGCTTCGTCGGGACCTACGACAAGTACGCCGGCGTCAGCCAGGGGGACGGTCCGGAAGGCCGCCTCGTCTCGGCCCCCTTCACCATCGAACGGAACAAGATCGGATTCCTCCTCGGCGGCGGCCGCTCGGACCCCGAACAGGGCCTGGGCCGCCAGGCCGCGGTCCTGGAGGTTGAAGGCCGGGCCGTGCTCGAGGAAACGGGGCGGGACCTGGAGCGGATGAACTTGCGCGTCTGGGACGTCCGTCGCTGGGTCGGGAGGGAGGCGCGCATCGTCCTCGTCGACGAGCCGTCGGACAGGCCGTTCTTCCGCCACCTCAACGCCGATTGGTTCCACTATTACCGGGAGAGCGGGATCCGGAGAGGCCTGCCGGCGGCGGAGGATGGCTACGACGGGCAGTTCTTTTATTTTCTGGCCCACGACCCGCTTCTAAACGCCGTCAGGGACGACCCGCGGCGGGCCCTCCTCTTCCTCGACCATCCGGGCTACCGCGCCTCCCGCATCGGTTTCCCGCTTCTCGTCCGGCTCGCATCGTTCGGCGACGCCGCCCGGTTCCCGGCGGCCATGGTCTGGCTCGTCGTCCTGTCCCATTTCGCCGGGGCGTTCTTTTTCCTCAAGATCGTGCTTTTTTACAGGAAGAGCCCGCTCTGGGCCTTCCTGTATGTCCTCGTTCCTGGATTCCATTTGTCCCTCTATTTCGGGCTCCCCGAGTCTCTATGCCTGGCGTTCATGCTCGGCGGGCTCAATTTTTACCTGCGGCGGCGCCTGCCGGCGGCCGCGCTCCTGCTCGCCGCAGCGGTCCTCGTCAGGGAGATGGCCCTTCCGGTCGCGGCCGCGGCGGCCGGCTACGAGTTCCTCAAGCGCAGGGACCTCAGGGCGGCCCTGTGGCTCGGGGGTTCGGTCCTGCCTTATGCGCTCTGGAGGGCTTTCCTGACGTTCCGTCTCTTGGGGCTCTACGGCTGGGAGACCTTTTTTCAACGCGGCGACGTCCTGACCCTGCCCTTCGCCGGCTTCGCCGAGCTCTTCCGCCTCATCGCCGCCGGGAGCTACCGGGCGCACCTCGTCCCCACGGCGGTTTTCTATGTTTTTCTGCTCGGACTGGCGGTGATTTTCGCCGGGATCCTCGTCTTCCGGACGAGGAACGTTTTCACCCTGGGTTTGGCCCTCTACGTCCTGATCGCCGTGTCCCTGAATTACATCAAGATGTGGGTGGACATGAGCAACGGCATCCGGGCTTCTTATGAGGTCTTCCTCTTCCTCGTCCTGGCCTTCGTCTCCCAGGAGAAGCCGGCCCGGCCCTGGCTCAAGGGCGGTCTGTTGGTCTTTTATGCCGCGACGCTCGTCTTCTCCGCCTTCGTGCTCTATACGGGGAGGTTTTTCCGCTCGGTGTTTTTCTAGGGCGCTCTCTTCCCCTTTTCGCAATTCTCCTTTTTTACCGTTGAGGCCTTAAACCAATCTTCGACGCCCGAGCCTTTTATGGCCGGCATTTCGATCCGGAACAAGCGTCGCGCCTTGCGCGAAGACATCTCGATCGGCGGACATGCCCCACGGCTTGCCGCGGGGATCCGGTCGTCGGGGGATTCAGAGGGGGGTGCCCACCCGGACTTTCAGCGCGTTTAAGGCGATTTTTCCTTATGGCTTGAACAGCGGAGGGCAGGTATGCTAAAATTCCTCTCCCCAATGGAGACGCCGCATAAGATTCAAGCCTCGTTCTTCTCGGAGTTCCTCAAGCCCGGCCACATCGTCTACGACCTCCAGGCCAAGACCAAGGTCGAGGCTCTGGACGAGCTTCTCGACCTTCTCCAGCGTCACAAGCACATCGACAACAAGAAGCTCCTCCTGACGCGCATCATCGACCGGGAGCGCCTGGAGACCACGGCCATCGGCGACGGCATCGCCCTGCCCCATGCCCGGGTCAACGCCGGGGGGGACCTGGCCGTGGCCGTCGGCCGCTCGGAAAAGGGGATCGACTTCGACGCCGTGGACAAGAGGAAGGTCTACCTCGTCATCCTCGTCATCTGGAACCCGGCTTTGCCGGGCCTCTTCAACCACCTCTTCGCCGGGCTGGCCGCCTACCTGCGCCGGCCGGAGTTCCGGCGGCGGGCCTTCGAGGCCAAGGACCGGGAGGAGCTCTTCCGGGTGCTGGCCGAGATCGAGCTCCGCATTCCTCTCGAGGACAAGGTCATCAGCCGGGCCAGCCTGCTGAAGAAGCTCCAGGAGATCGATATGAAGCTGCGGCGGACGCCCAAATCCAAGCGCCCGCCGCTCGAGAAGCAGGCCCGCCTGCTGCGCGGCGAGCTCGACGACAACCTCCTCAACCGCTACGACCGGCTCATGCAACGCTACGGGTTCGCCGTGGCCGAGCTCGAGGGCGGCGTCTGCCAGGGCTGCAACATCAACGCCGCCACGGGCATGAGCTCGGCCATCGCCGGCTCGAACGACATCTACATCTGCGAGAACTGCGGCAAGTTCCTGGTCGCCGCCCGGGCGAATAAAGAAAAAGAAAATAAAGAAGAGAAAGAAAAGCCCAAGGCCAAGTCCAAGAAGAAATAGCCCGCCGGATCCGCATCAGCAAACATCAACAAGTTTCTTTAGAGGGCTCTCCTCCATTCTCTGTGGGTTGGTTTCGCAGAGAGTTCAGCCGGCTTGAATGTCCGGGGCGATTCCGGCGCCTCAACCCGGCTTGGCGATAACGTCCGGATAATAGACCTACCGAGGGCGGCGAACATGGCCTCTTTCTCCGCAAGGGATTTCCCCCAGATCTTTAGGCCGTTGAATTTGAGGAGACGCGAAACGGCCTTTTCCCACAGCGGTTCGACACAGACACGGATCCGTTATTGGGTTTCCAGATGCATGATTTCATTGATTTCAATTTGTTTGGCGCGAATTCTGTCGGATGTGAGCGCATGAATGTCTTTGTATGTATCGACTTGAAGCCAGCGGTCCAGGCAGTTCTCATTTTCGAGCACCTGTCTTTCATAGGCCATCAAATAATCATCAATAATGATGAACGGCCTGCTGAAATCGACGGCTTCCGTTTTCCAGGTCTTCCATGGGGGACACTGGAATCGCTCCAGCGGAGCGGGATATGTCCCTTTGAAGTATGGCAAAAGGTATCTTTTAATGGACTGCAGGCCTTCTGGCCCGCGGCCGTGCGTCGTCAGCCAGTAGCAATCGAAATGGCCGGTGACGAAATCAATGATCTCATGGATGTTCGGGATGAGGGCGATCCTGTCTCCGTCGTCTTTGCCAAGAATGACGCGGTCGATGTCTAAATAAAGGTCCATTGCCTAGGCAAATGTCCTTTCAACGTCCTATAAAAGTGAAAAATCATGGCTTTCTTCCACTCTCGGTGGATTGATTTCGCAGAGGAGTCAGCTGGCTCACGTCCGTATAAAAGGCCTGCCTGGGCGGCGGATCCGCTCTTTTTGACATCAATCCGCAACTTCTATTTTTAAGGTCATGATTCCCCAGGGAGGGATGACGACGGCTTCCTTGATCTCTTGTCCGTCTTCTTCCACGAGGTTGCTCAGGAAGACCCGAGGCGGCTTCCTGCCGGGCCGGTGAAACCACGCTTCTTGAGGCTCGTCCGAGGCGTTGAACAGCCGAAGGATGAGGGAGCGGCCGTCGCGGCTCGGCTTGATGGAGCTCACGATGATGCTCGATGGGGCAATTTTCAGCAGGGGAGGGGGCGGAGGAGCGGAAGGATCGGCGGGAGCGGCGAGGAGCGGCTGTTTCGCGTTTATGCTGAATTTCTTCGTCTCGGCCGAATCGAAAGGCCCGCTGTGGGGGCGGAAGGAGTAGCGCAGGACGATCTCGCCCTCCTGCCCGGCCTTGTAGTTCGTGTGCCAGTAGTTGTTGAAGATATAGGAGTAGAAAACGCCGCCGGGAGCGGTTTTATTCCTCCAGGAGCGCGTGTTTTTTTCGTTCAGAGTTTCGTCGGTCATGGCGCCGGGCTCGACGAGAGGCGCGTCGGACGACGCCCACGTCACCCCGAAGTCCCCGTTGGAGACGTCGACGCCGTTGTGAACGCACAGGAAATCCCGGCACGAGCCGGGCAGCTGGTCGTCCTCCGGCCGGACGAATCCCCAGCCGATGTCCATGCGCATCGCGCCGCCCGGCACGCGGAACGGGAAGGCGATGTGCCCGGCCTCCTTTTCGCGGACTTCGATTTTTTCCAGGGTGTTGACGATGTCCACGCGGTCGAGTCCGCGATAAAGGATGATCTCCCTCCGCATGCTCCGGCAGCCCGGCGCGTCTGAAGTAACGAGCAGGGAGGCGACGAGAGGGCCGCGTTCTTTGACCTCGACGCGGACGTTCGACGCGCGCCGCGCGGTTTTCGGGTCCCGGCCCGGGACGTAGAGGTAGTCGTTCAGTCCGGCGCCGCAACTTGGGTCCACGAGCTCAAGGCCTCGCTCCTTCCATGCGAGGCTTGAGACGGCGCCCGTTTCAGGATCGATCGACAGCTTTAGCAGTCCGTTTTCGAGAATGAAACCCACGGCTCTGGCGGACTCGGGTTCGACTCCCGGCGCTCCGCGCCCGGTCTCTTCGCTTCCGGAGCGTGTTGGGCCGACGAAAAGCCGCTTCGCTCCCAGCCCCGGCACATCCTCCGCCAGCACGGCCAGCCGCCCGTCCGACAGGCGCTGAGAAGGGACATGCCGCCCCGCCCCGTCCGTAACCGAGTCGCCGGCGGCGCTCAGGCCTTGAGGCAGCATCACGACATCCGTACGGCTCCAGGAGCTCGTGTTGATGATGTCGATCGCGACGATGCTGTCTTGATCGAATGCCGCTGGGCTGCGGTCTCGGCCATTTCGTCCACATTCCTGCGCGGGTCGCAAGTCGACTTGAAGGGGGAACCCGCTTCGAGTTTCCCCCTCCCTACGCTCTCTGTCAAAGGATTGCTGATCGCTACCGCCCTTATTCTCAAAGGGCATGAATTCCCCGACGACAGGATCTCCGGCGCAAGCCGCGGGGTATGTCCCTCTGTCGTCATCTGATTCCGGAGCCGTGAGTCGCTCCGTCGGAGTCGTCAGATCGGCCGTCGCATTTCCGGCCGCAGCGATTCCGGAAGTTCCGTCAGTGTCCTCTGTCGCCGCCGCGGCCCTTTTTAAGCTTGGTCCGCTCCCTCGTCCCAGCGCTCGATCGAGGAGCTCGCGCGACCGCTTGTCCGCCTCCAGGGCGAAGGCGCGCTTGTATTCCCACTGCGCCCGGACATCCGGGTGGTCGGGCTCGCTCACGGAGTTGTGGGCCCCCCAGGTGTGCTCGTCCCAGAGCAGAGCCTGCCGCCAGGCCTCGTCGAACTCGTCGGCGGGAAAAGCGGCGGGGTTGCGCATGGCCCACACCGCCTCGGCTTGAAGGAGCCTGGCGACGGCCCGCCTGTTCATCACACTCTCGGCCGTCGTGCTCATGTACCCATCCTCCCAGTAGGGCGACAGGTCGCCGGAGAACGAGGGGATCTCCGCGCCGTGACGGCGCTCGAACTCGCGGAACATCTCGCTCGCCGTGGCGATCACGAGCCGGGGCGACTCGTAGCGCTCGTTCCACTCCCGGACCCTGTCGGGCAGGCGCGGGTCGGGCGGGCCGTTGTCGCCGCCGATCGTGTAGCGCACCTGGACGATGTCGTAGGGATAGGAGGCGTCCTCGAGCTCACGCGCGTACTCCAAAATCTGGCGCTCGCCGGCCATGGTCAGCTCGCCCATGTTGAGGCCGTGGAACCAGGAATAGCCGCGGCCGGCGGTCCAGAAGAGGACCTTTTCCCGTCCCGAGGGCGAGAGCCAGTAGAACGGCTTGTCGGCCCAGGCCTTGGAGAAATGCCCGATGCGGTCGCCTCCGTCGGGGAGGAAGGGCATGTAGTTCGGGCCGCTGGAGTAATATTTCACGCCGGCCAGGGCGAGCGCCGGGACGACCGTCCACAGCGAGCCGGGGATGTCTGTGATCATGGCCGAATCGATCGCCAGGCCGAATTCGCGGCGGAGGCGGCGGGCGCAGTCGGTGAGGCGCACGAGCTCCTCGGGCGGGCAAACGCCGGTGAGGACGTTGGCCAGCGTGGCCTGGAATTCGACCCGGCCGCGGCGGGCGGCCTCGATGACCGCGGCGCGCTCCTCCGCGCCCGCTTGGCGCAGGAACGTCTCGAGCGGCCAGAGGACCTCGACGTTCCATTTGAAGCGCGCGCCCTCGGGGTAGCCCTCGGTCCGGCACGCCAGGTCGGCGGCTTCCAGGAGAAAACGCCAGTGGTCCTTCTCGACCTTGACCTGGAGGTCGGAATAGCCGATGTCGGTGTGGGAGTGGGGCAGAAGATAGAGAAGGCGCGGCCGCACCGGGCGGAGGGCGAGCGTCTTTTGCGCCGCCGGACGGCCGTCGACGAGGACTTCGACGACGAGCTTCGATTCGGCCTCGACGGGTTGGACGGGAAGCAGGAAGGAGTTGTATCCCGGCTCGAGCCGCCCGGAGAGGGCCGAGCCGTCCGAGGCGCGGATCGCGACGGCGGCGCCCGGGCCGGGGTGGTCGGCCTCGACGCGGACGAGTTGGCGGACGGCGCCGCTTTCCCTGACCAGCACGGGTTCGGTCCTGATGCGCACGGCTTCCTCCAGGGCGAATTGAAAGGTCATGAACCAGTCGCGACTCCCGGCGTTTTCTCCGCGGACGCCGAGCCGCACCGGCCGCCCCGGCGCCACGGAAGAGGCGGGCAGGGTGAGGATCATCGGGCCGAACGTGTCCCCGAACTGGTCGGTATAAGCGCGGCGGTATTCAAGACGAGCGCCGCCCGGCGCCGTCCACGTCTGGCGCGCGTCCGCGGCCGCGCCTTCCCGGCCGGTCCGGATGGCGAACAGGACAGCCCCGTCGACCGAGAGCTCAAAGGAGTGGCTTCCCATGCTGGCCGCCTTGCCGGCCAGCCAGATGAAGGTCGCGCTTTTTCCAGCCATGTCTTCCGGGACGGCCTCGGTCTCCCATTCAATCGCCATCCGGCCGTCGAGCGCCCGGACGAGGAGCGCCTCGGTCGCCGAGGGGTGGCCGGAGTGGTAGCCGATCGTTTCGCCCGAGACCGAGCGGGCGAAGCCCTTGAGCCAGCGGCCGGAGGGTGGCTCTGAGGTTTCCTTCCCCATTATTTGTGAGAACGAAAAGAGAAGACCGCTCGCAAGCATGACGATACAAAATGAGTTTCTCGAGCTCCGTGAAAGAAAGATGCGTTGTATTCTCACCATGTCTCCAATTTCATCGGCCGGGTTTTGGGCTCTTCCCTCCGGCAGATCCGTTGCAGTTCTGGAGTCCACTCATCGTGGCGCCTGAATATCATTCTCAGTCGTCCCTTTTTGGCATATTCATGATGGAAGGCTGACGCAGCGTGTCTTTTTCCATGTGAGACTGCTTTTCAGGAGATTGACATGATCCTTGCGCCGGAGTCGTTTATATCATAGGAAACGCTGCACTCCAATGAATTCGAAAGATCTCTCAGGATGGGGACTTCGATATGAACAGAGATGTCGAGAGGAGGAAAATTTGACAAAAGATCCTGCGTACATACAATATATGCGGGAGTATGATATGGTAAGAAAAACGGTCATTCTCGACGACAAGCTCGCCGACGGCTTGAGCCTTTTGGCGAAGAAGGATTCCAGGGATTTTTCCGGCGCCTTGCGCCACGCCGCCCGCATCGGTCTGCTGGCCATCGAAAATCCTGAGCTCACCGTCCAGGAAATCAAAGACATCATCGAGGCCGATGCGGAATTTGAGCAGGGGAGGATCTCCCGGCTTGATGTTCGGTCCCTCTGAATGAAGCTCTACGAGACGGCGAAGTTCCAGAGGCTCCGAAAGAAGCTGAAGGAAGAGAGCGAGCGGGCGGCGCTTCGGGAGGCCGTCCGCGCCGTCGCCAAAACTCCCGAGGCCGGAAAGAAGCTCAAGGGGGAGTTCAGGGATCTTCGCTCGTTCTCCTATTCAGCGCGGGGACAGGCGCGGCGCCTGATCTACAAAATCGTCGACGGCGCGCTCGTCCTTTTATCCTTCGGCCTCCGGCAGGGGATATACGGCTGACCTCTGAGACAGTTCGCTCATTTCGACCGTCCCAGTAAAAGAGCAAAATATTCCATGAGCGGACGGAGGTGAACCCGTGACGAACCCAAAACATGACTTTGATGAGGAATTGCCTTATCCGCGCAGGCGAGTTCAAGCGGCCTGGGGAGAAGTCGAAGTCTACGAAATTCCGGATGAAGAGAAAAAGAGGGTTTTAGAGAAGCTCTGTCCTTTCAGACCGGTGCCGAACTTGGGAATGCTGATGGAGGATATCCACAGCGGGAAGACGTTCCGGGTGAGGGAATTCATGGTCACGAGAGAGGGAAAGATGAATGTTCTGGCCGCACCGTTTTACCTCGAAAGCGGAGGCACGGTCATCGACTGGGTTCCCGCAAGACGCGCAAAAAAGTAATCGCTTGCCGTGCGCGCAAATCGCCTGAAATGGATTTGCGGTTATAAGCGCAGGCGTAAGGATGTGGGCAGCGGTTGATGGGATTCCTTTGATGATTACAGTTGACATATAACCATATAGATTATATGGTTATATGGATGAAAACGACATTGAATATCGACGATTCCGTCATGACCCGCTTGAAGAAGGAGGCGGCCCGCAGGGGCTGCACGATGTCCGAGCTCGTCGAGTCCGCTCTCCGCCTTCTTCTCGAGCCCAGGAAAGCGGCGCGCCCCCGCGCCCCGCTCCCTTCCTTCAAGAGCGGCGGAGCGCTGGTCGAGGTCGCCGACCGGGATGCCCTCTATCAGGCCATGGAAGGCCGCTGATGTTCGTCGTCGACACGAACATTCTCGTCTATGCCGCCGACGAGGACTCTCCTTGGCACGCGGCCTGCAGGGCCAAGGTCGAGGAGTGGCGGAAGCAGACGCCGCCCTGGTATGCGACCTGGGGCATCGTCTATGAATTCCTCCGCGTGATCACCCACCCGCGCGTTTTCCGCAAGCCGTGGTCGGCCGGCCAGGCCTGGACATTCGTCGAGGCCCTCCTCGGTTCGCCCTCCTTCAAGTTGCTCGTCCCCACAGAGAGGCATGCCGAAGTCGCGGTCGAAGTCATCGGCCGGGCGGCTTTTCTGCGCGGCAACCTGCTCTACGACGCTCAGACGGCGGTCCTCATGCGCGAGCACGGCATCCGCCGCATCTACACCCGGGACACGGATTTCCACCGCTTCCCCTTCCTCGAGCCCATGGATCCCACGGCTTAAGCGGAAAAAGTTCTTATTCGGACAGATAGGTTGAATTATGTTTTCAGCCGGCCTTGCAGGGGTTCCGCATGGCCGACACCTTGCGTGGCCTGTTATCCGGCTTTTCCGACCGCCTTTGTTAGCGCCCGAACGCCGGTCAATCCCGGCCTGCGGGGGGAAGACGGGGTTGCGTCTACACTATGCTCAAAAAAGTGGAAAGTGTGGGCGCGACCCCGTTTCCGGGAAAGGACAGGCCTTTCGCCGACGCTTCCTGGCGTTCTTCGATATCCACTCGGAAAGATTCTTGATCTTAGTCCAGGTCGATCGGGGCGAGGACGCGGTAGACGGGGAAGGGCATGAACCCCCGCCCCCACTGGGGCACGAGCTGCCGGTCGAAGAAGTTCCAGAGGAGAAGCCCGTCGTCGCTCTCGGGCTCGAGCAGGCAGGCGGCCAGGCTCCCCAGGGGCTGGGCCGCGGCGACGAAGACCGTGCCCGCGGGAAACTCCCTCGTCTCCTTGAAGCGCTCGCCCTTGGCCTGGGTCATCCAACGGCCCTGGAAGAGGCGCTCGGCGGGCTTGAGCTCCGTGATCCTGAACCCCTCCACCTCGGCCTTGACGGGCTTGGCCAGCTTTGTCATGGCCACCCCGTGCTGCCGAAGCTTGGCCAGGACGTCGGGGTCGGGCGCGGGCAGGAGGTAGCCCCAGGGGAAGGGGATCGACTTCGTGGGAACGACGTCGGCGTAATAATCGGCCTCGTAGGTTTTCTTGCGGTCGGTCCGCTTGATGAGGGGCCAGGTGCCCTCGCGCGGCGTGACTTCGACCTCGTAGCCGCGGATGACGACCTTATCGGGAAGGGGCTTGAGCTCGAATTCCGTGTGGAACGGCGCCGAGGGGTCGGCGTTCTTCCAGCGCTCCGCGGTCCTCTCGTCCGCGGCGCGCACGAGGCCGCGGATGTCCGCGGCGTTCTCGCGGCAGTAATCGAGGATCGAGCGGAGCAGGCCGTAGCAGCTCAGGACGCGGGTCTTGTAATCGGCGTAGACGTAGTTCTCGTCCAGGATGGCCAGCCGGTTGCGCAGGCCCACGTAGTTCGTTAGGTAGCGCGGCTGGTGGCTGTAGATCTCCCAACCCTTGCCCAGGTCGGCCGGGTCGCGCGGGTCGCCGTAGGGGATCGAGAGGTATCCGTAGGTCTTCTCCAGCCTCTCGTCCACGGCGGGCAGGAGCTTATTCCACATGTATTCGCGCAGGACGGGGTCCGAGTTGGGGTTGATCTGCCAGGCGTAGGTCACGGGCTCCTCGTGGTAGGAGCCGTTCGTCGTGTGGCAGTCCACGACGAGCGCCGGGTCCCAGCGCCGCAGGACGTTCTCCACCAGGCCTTGCATCTCCGGGCTCTCGAGCTTCACGCCGTCGCGGTTGAGGTCGAGGCCCTGGCCGTTGTGGCGCACGCCGACGCCCCGCTCCGGGCCGTTCTGGTTACGGCGGTTTTGGGGCGAAATGCGGTCGTTCCCGTCCGGGTTGAAGTTCGGGCCGATGAGCACTATGAGCTTATCGAGGTAGGGGAGAGCCGGGTCGAGGAGGATGTCGCGGGCCAGGGCGAGCGACGCCTCCTTGCCCTCGACTTCGCCGGCGTGGATGTTGCCCTGGATGTAGACCACGAGCCTCGGGTCGTCGCGTAGCGCCTCCGGAGAGGCGGGCAGGGGACGGCCGAGGACGAGCAGGGGGATGTCCCGGCCCTCGGTCGAGCGGGCCATGGTCTCCACCCGGAGATTTCGGCTCCGGGCCTGCAGGGCTTTGATGAAGTCCATGACTTCGGCGTGCGTCGAAGTGGCCTTGTAGTCCGAGGCCTCGGCCACGGTAGGAAGAAGGCCTGTTTCGGGGGCCGCGGGCAAAGTCCCCGCGCCTGCCGTCAACACGGCCAGCGCCGCCAAGGCGGTCAGCAGATGGTTTTTCATGATCGTTCCTTCCCTTGTCCGAAGCCAAAAGTTTACCCGGAATAAATGGGGGACACAATACCTAGCGGGTTCCCCGTCCAAGTTGACTTGGCCGGGCGGGCGCGTTTACAATCACCCATCATGACGGGACTGCGGCAGCACGACCCCGCGGCGCCACTCCGCTCCCGTGAATCAACCCATCATTCCGATGAAGAGGAGGAATCCATGTCCGTACGACACCCGCATTCCGGGAATGCCGCTTTCCGGCCGGCCGTCGTTCTCGCCCTGACGGCCGTCCTGGCCCTCGTCCTGGCCTTTCCCTCGAGCGGCCAGAAGTCCGCCGCGCCGCAGCGCGTCCAGAGCACTGACCCCGAGCTCCGGCTCAAGGGCTGGACCGCTCATCTGGAGATGGAAGCCGCCTCGCCCTTCAAAGAGCTCAAGTGGCGGCACATCGGCCCGACGAACATCTCCGGCCGGGCGACGGACATCGCCGTCGTCGCCCCCAAGGGCGCGAGCTACACGATCTACGTCGCCACCGCCTCGGGCGGCGTGTGGAAGACCGTGAACGAGGGCACGACCTGGATTCCCGTTTTCGACCGCGCCCCCTCGTCGGCCATCGGGGACATCGCCCTCGCCCCCTCCAACCCCGACATCGTCTGGGTGGGCACGGGCGAGGCGAACATCTTCCGCAGCTCCCAGGCGGGCTGCGGCATCTACAAATCCGAGGACGCGGGCAAGACCTGGCGCCACATGGGCCTCGCCGACACCTACACCATCGCCCGCATCGTCGTCCACCCTACCAACCCCGACATCGTTTACGTCGCCGCCTCGGGCCATGAGTGGACGGACAACGCCGAGCGCGGCGTTTACAAGACGACGGACGGCGGGCAAACTTGGAGCAAGATCCTTTACCGCGGCCCGCGCACCGGGGCTATCGACCTGGTCATGGACCCCGCCGACCCGGAGACCCTCTACGCCGCCACCTGGCAGCGCATCCGCTTCAAGTGGAACGACCCCCGCGTCATGGCCGGCTACGACCAGAGCGCGGTCTTCAAAACGACCGACGGCGGACGGACCTGGATGCCGGCCGT
>VGJG01000015.1 GCA_016867615.1 Candidatus Aminicenantota bacterium
AAGAAGCTTGAAGGCGATCAGCCCCTGATCGTGGTGCAGGGCGACGACGACGGTATTCGGCCTGTCCAAAGCGCGGCGGAAAACGACGTCGGGGGGGATGGGGTCGCTGATGTTGACCCCGGCCCGGCGGGCCATCGCCGCTGCGGGCAGGATCTCCCGCGTCTCCTCCTCCCCCAGGACTCCTCCCTCGCCGGCATGGGGATTCAGTCCCGCCAGCAGGAATTCCGCGTCCCTCAGCCCGGTCTTCCCCAGGCAGTCCCTCAGGCGGAGGAAAAAGCGGATAAGGACATCCTCCCGAACCAGGTCGAGCGCCTCCCTGAGCGGGATGTGGTGGCTGAGGAGAGCGACCTTGAGCCTCTCCGACCAGAAGGCCATGACCGCGCCGGGGAACAGGCTGTCCAGGTATTCCGTGTGTCCCCTCCACTTGAGCCCGGCCAAGGCCCAGGAGGTCTTGGAGATGGGTGCCGTGACAACGGCGTCGAGCTCCTTCGCCCGGGCGGCCGCGACGGCCGTCTCGAAATACAGAAAAGAGAGGCGTCCGGCTTCCGCGGACGGCATGCCGCGCGTCACTCCCGGCCGGGGGTTCTCCAGGGGGCGCAGCTCCAGGCGTCCCTCCTCCCCGCCCTCGAAAACCGCCGGGCCGAAGGAAAGCTCAATACCGAGGGCGGCCCCCTCGGCCTCGAGCACTCCCGGGGAAGCGAAGAGGATGTACCGGGCCGCCGGCAGCCGCTCCGGGCGGGAAAAAGACTTGAGGACGATCTCCGGGCCGATGCCGGCGGGGTCGCCGAGCGTGACCCCGATGCGGGGCCGGGTCATTTCGAGCGCTCGGGCGCGCGGTCCCCTTCCTCCTGCTTTTCGTCCAGCTTCAAAATGTACTTGATGTTGCTCTTGTAGACCAGGAGATTGGGGGCGTGGTCGCGGTTGACCTTGATGCAGTTGCGGTCATACCACTCGATGTACCCCTCGACCCTCTCGCCGTCGGAAAACACGACGGCCACGGGGGTCTTCTTGTTCATTTGCTTGAGGTAATAGTAATTCTCGGCGAAGGTGTCGAAGGGGGGATGGAGCTTTTTCTTGACCTGCTCGCCCTTCATCTTGTCCTTGATCTCGGCAAGACTAGGCCGGATAAGCCGTCTGTTCATGACAATTCTCCCTGAATCGACCTGACTGTCGGGTGGTCACGGATTTGAACAGATGATAACACCGGCGGGCGGGGACTTCAAGCCCCCGGCGCAAATATCCTCCCCCGGGGGCGGCTGGGCCGCGGGGGACGCGGACGACGTCCAGGCCCGGGACGGAAAGGGGGTCACAAAGGAAGGTGGGGCTTGAGGGCGGCGTGCCAGGAGGCGGCCAGGAGGCGGTAGCCCTCGTCCGTGGGATGAACGTCCGGCAGGAGCTCGGGCGCCTCAACCAAGGGGGTGTAATTGTCCACGAGCACGAGCCTGTGCTTATCGGCCAGACGGCGGAGGATGGGGTTGATCTCCTCCACGACGCGGACGGACGACTCGGGGCCGAAGGGATATCCGGCCGTCGGCGGCACGGGGGGGATGAGCGCCAGGAAAACGCGCGCCGGCGCGCCCCGGCGGTTCTTGAACCCGGAAAATATCGCCAGGATGCGCCTCATGTTCTCCTCGAACACCCCGGCCTCGGTCCGGTCCCCGTCGAGGCGGACGTCGTTCGTCCCCAGCTGGAGGAGGATGAAGTCCGGCTTCCCCTCCTCGAGCCGTCCATAGGCGCCCTCGAGGAAGCGCAGGTACTCCCCCGAAGTGTTTCCGCTCCGGCCGTAATTGAGGACTCGGGCCCGGACTCCGTCCCGCTCGAGGAGCCGCTTCAGGCGGCGGGGAAACCCCGTCTCGGTCAGGCTGTCGCCCGCGCAGAGGATGACAACGTTGTCCGGCGGGGGGGACGCGCAGGCGTGGGGGAAGAGGGCCGCCGCCAGGAGGAGGACAGCCAAAGGAAATGGAAATCCGCGCGGCAGGGGACGGGGCCGCACGCCTAAGCCCTCCACCAGTAGGAGAACTTGAGGAACAGGTACCGGTCGCGCCGCATGATGCCCGTGTCGTCCACCCCCCGGTCCTGGTCCAGCCCGAAATAGACCACCGTTCCCGGCCGGAGCTCGTAGCTGAACAGGAAGCTCAGGTAGACCCGGTCGTAATAGCTGTTGTAATCGGTGACGAGCCGCACCGACAGGGGCTTGGAGAGCTGGTAGGAAGTGCGCAGGGAATAGATCGAGACCTGATACTCCTTGTCCCCTCCCCTTTCTTTATAGAAGGCATAATCCTGGAGGTTGAGGGCCAGACGGAGGCTGGCCAGCGGCCGGAGCGTCATCCGCACGCCGAGCTCGCTCTTCCAGCCCAGGTAGGGGTCTTCGGAGTAATAGATGCCGTCCCCCAGCTCGAAGGACAGGCCGGCCTGGAGCCAGGACAGCGGCTCCGAGTCGGCGAAGCAGCGGAACTCGCTCCCGCGGAAATTCCGCCCCTCGTACCTTTCCATCCCCGTCTGCCAGTTCAGCCACAGCGTCGTCTGGCGCCAGCCGTTGAAGAACATGCCGACCGAATACTCCTCGTCGGTCAGGTTCCGGCTGAAGTCGTACGTGCGGCGGTATTGAAGAAGGGGCGAGAAGGAGATGAGGAGATCGTTCTGGGGCAGGAAGGAGTAGCTCAGGCGGGAGTTCAGGGAATGGATGTCCTTGCGCCTGAGAAACCCGGCGGCCGCCTCGAACTCCGGGTCGATGCTCGTCCAGTCCAGGCTGACGTTCAGGTGACGGGAGGCGCGGCTGAGGTTCAGGGACCAGGCCGGCCGGAGGCCGGCGCCCTCGCCCTCCACGCGGCTGTCCGAGCCCAGGAGCTGGAAGGAAAAGCGGTAGTTGTTCAGGAACTTGAAATGCCCGTCCAGGCCGGCCACGCGGTTGTGGTCGGCGGTGATGTTCTTCGTCGAAGGCCCCATCTCCTTGTCGGTGAAGACGAGCCCCAGGAAGGACTCGCTGAACAGGTCGTGCTTCAGTCGGAAGGCGCTGACCAGGGATCGCCCCAGCGGCGCGTCGCTTTCCCACGCGCCGTTGCTGTATGCGCCGGTGATATCGATCGGGGCGGGGTCCTCGTCGAGGGCGGTCATGAACCCCAGCGTCATCCGGCCCATCCGGCTGGTGAGCTTCAGGCCCCAGAGCGGCTCGATGATCTTGCGCGAATAGACGACCTCGATGGGCGTGTCGAAAAAGTCCTTGCCCTCGAGAAAGAACGGACGGGTCTCCGGAAAGTAGAGGGCGTAGCGCCGGTTGACGTCGACCTGGGGCATGTCGGCCTCGACCTGGCTGAAATCCGGGTTGATCGTCGCGTCGACCGTGAGGTTCGACTTGAGACCGTACTTGAAGTTCAGCCCCGGCTGGGCCTTCAGGGCGCCTCCGTTCTCCGCCAGGCCGGTCAGGACGGGCATGATCTCCAGGTTGCCGCCCCGGTCGATGAGGCCGGGGATCTCGATCTGCCCGGCCTGGACGAGGAAGCCGTTGATGTCGCGGCTGCGGGGGGCCCAGAAGATCTCCTCGTTCTTGCGGCGGATGGAACGCATGAGCTGCAGCCCCCAGACCTGCTTTTCCCCGGCGGGAAAGCGCAGGCTCTTGAAAGGGATGGCCATCTCCACCGTGTAGCCCTGGTCGTCCAACTCGGCGTGGGCCAGGAAATGCGTGTTCCAGTTCCTGTCCACCGGGTCGAAGCCGCCCCGCCCGCGGCGGCCCCCGCCCCCTCCCTCGGCGAAGACGCCGTCGCTCTGGATGCCGCAGGGGTTGACCTCGAAGACGAAGGCCCGCTTCCGGTCGTTGAAGGTGTCGAGATAGACCGCCACCCCGTCGTCGCCCCGGACCTGGTCGCGCGGGGCGAGGCAAGCCCTGACGGCCTTGGGGTTGGAGTCGTAGCAGCGGAAGGCGATATAGAGGTTGTGCCGGTCGTGTCCCAGATAGGCCGTCGTCCTCTCGGAGGGTTTGGCTCCTTCCTGGGGCTCGAACTGGGTGAAGTTCTCTAGGCGGACGGCCGCATCCCAGAGGGGGTTGTCGAGCCGGCCGTCGATCTTGGGGGGGGAGGAAAGCTCGGGAATGGCGATGCGGAACTCGGGGCTCTGCGCTGCCGGGGCCGCGGCGGGGAGCAGGAGGAAAAGAAGGAAGACGGACGGTAGGACCGCGCGGACAACCGGATCAGGGACGCGGTGGGACATGGCGGCGTGAATTCATCATCCTTTGAGCGACCACTGTATCAAACAGCCGCCCGGCTGTCCATGCCGTCGTTTTCCGCGGAGGAGATAGGCATGCTCCCCCGCCCCTAGTCCCTTCTCATGAGCTCGACGAGGTTGATGTTCTTTTCCTTGAGGTTGACGCCCTTGACCTGGGCCAGCTTGGCCAGGGAAAGGTTGTAGTCGATGAGGGCCCGGAGCTCCAGGGTCTGGCGGTCGGCCAAGTCGCGCTGGTACTGCAGGACGAAATAGTTCGTCGTCAGCCCCACGCGCAGCTTCTCCTCCTCGGCCTCGAGCTTTTTCTCCGCCAGCTCCCGGGCGGCCCGGTAGGCCTGGACGCGCATGAAATTCGTCTGGACGCTCCTCACCGCGCTCCGGACCTCGAGGTCGAGCTGCTGCTCGCTGCTCCTCAGCCGGGCCAGGGACTGGTCACGCGCCACCCGGGCCTGCGCCGCCGCGGCCCGGGAGAAGACCGTGTTCAGGGGGAGGGACAGGGTCAGCCCCACCGACCAGTTCCGGTATTTGAAGTTGAACGTGTCCCTCATGGCCTCGGACACGCCGCCGGGGAGCGTGCCGATGAGGTCGCCGAAGAGCGGATTGCCGCCCTCGTACAGGAGCTGCGTCCCCGAGACGCCGGGACTCCAGTACTGAGCGGTCAGGTCCAGCCCGGGCAGGAGCTGGTTGCGGGCATAGGTCAGGTTCAGTTCCTTGGTCTTGATGTCGATCCGCGAGGCGGCCAGCTCCGGCCTGTTGGCCGCGGCGGTAAGGAGCGCCTCGTCGAGGTCGACCGGGACTTCCTCGGAAGCCGGCCGGTCGGAGGGTTCGATCCTCGCCCCCGCGGCGTCGGGCGTGTCGGCCGCGAGGTTGACGACGGCCCGCAGGACGTCCTCATAATTCTTCACCAGCGCCTGGGCGTCCAGGACGTCGGCCTCGCGCGAGGCGACATCGGCCTGGGCGTTCAGGACGTCGATCGGGGCCAGGGTCCCGATTTCCACCGACCGCCTGTTCTTATCCAGGAGCTCCCGGGCCAGCTTCAGGGACTGATCGCGGACCTGGAGGTTCTCGATGGCGTAGACGAGGTTCCAGTAGGCCTGCTCGACCTGGTAGACGAGGTTCTGGACGAACGCGGCGAAGTCCTTCTCGGCGGCTTGATAATTGTTCTGGGCGACGATGATCTCCCGCCGGCTCATGCTCAAGCCGAAGTTGCGCAGCAGGGGCTGGGCCAGGGACAGGCTCAGCTGCGTCTCGAAGCGGGGGTTGATCGTCTGGAATCGGGAATTGGTGTCGGTCTTGACGCCCAGCAGGCTCAGTCCCAGGCTGCCGCCGAAGGGGAGCTGCTGGTTGAGCTGGACCGAGGTGTTGTCCCGGAGCTGCTTCACCTGCTCCGCCGCCTCCAGCCAGGAGTAGGACGCCTGGGCCGTGTCCCGCCTGTTGAAGGCCAGGGACAGGCTGGGGATGAACTTCTCCTCGGCCTGGGAGACGGCGATGTCCGCCGTCTCGGGGCTGAGGACTTGGACGGCCAGGTCGTAGTTGTTCCTGAGCGCCTTGAGGATGCAGTCCTCCAGGGTCAGCGGCAGGGTCTTCTCCTGGGCGGCCGCCGTCAGGGCCGGGCAGAGGATAAGCAAGCCTATGAGTCCCGTCATTCTTCTGTTCATAACCGTGCACTCCTTGGTATCAATAAAGCCGACGCCGGAGCCGGGGGATTTGTCGCAGGCCGGCGTTCATTCGTAGCGCAGGGCTTCGATGGGGTCGAGCTTGGAGGCCTTGCGGGCGGGATAGAACCCGAAGACGATGCCCACCGAGGCGGCGAAGACGAAGGCCAGCAGGACGGAGCCCGGGGAAACGAGCGTCGTCCAGCCCCCGACCTTGGACAGGAGCCGCGAGGCCCCGACGCCGAGGGCGATGCCGATCAGGCCGCCCATGACGCTCAGGGTCACGGCCTCGGTCAGGAACTGGAGCAGGATGTCCTTCTCCCGGGCGCCGACCGACATGCGGATCCCGATCTCCCGGATGCGCTCCGTGACCGAGACGAGCATGATGTTCATGATGCCGATGCCGCCCACGATGAGCGACACGAGGGCGATGCCGCCCAGGAGGTTGGTCAGGATGCCCGTGGCCTCCTGGGCCCCCTGAGAGATGTCGGCCATGTTGCCCACGGAGAAATCGTCCGCGGCCCCGGGGGCGATCCGGTGCCGGACCCGCATCACCTCCTCGATCTGCCTCTGGGCCTCGGTCGTCTTGTCGGCGCTGACGGCCGAGACGTCGATGGAGTTGATGTAGTCGATGCCCCGCAGCCTTTTCTGGACGGTGGTGTAGGGCACGGCGATCATGTCGTCCCGGTTGAAGAACCCGCCCGACTCGCCCATGGACTTGAGCACGCCCAGCACCCGGAAGGGCATCTTGTCCACGCGGATGACCTGGCCGATGGGGTCCTCGAGCTCGAAGAGGTTGGTCTTGACCGCCGAGCCCAGGACGCAGACCTTGGCCGCGGAACGCACGTGGCTCTCGTCGAAGAACACGCCCTCGGTCACCTCCCAGTTCCGGATCATGGGATAGCTCTCGCCCACGCCCTGGATCGACGTGTTCCAGTTCTTGTTTCCGTAGACAACCTGGCCCCGGCTCGAGACCGAGGGCGAGACGTACTTCACCGCGTCGCACTGCTCCAGGATGGCCTGGGCGTCCTCGGCCTTGAGGTTGGTGAAGGAGCCCGAGCCGCTATGGACGCCGCGGAACTCGCGGCTTCCGGCCCGGACGAAGAGGAGGTTGCTGCCCATGGCGTTGAAACGCTCCTCGACCGCCGAGCGGGCGCCGTTGCCGATGCTGATCATGGCGATCACGGCCGCCACGCCGATGATGATGCCCAGGGCGGTCAGGAAGGACCGCATCTTGTTGCGGCTCAGGGCCCGGAGCGATATCTTGCTCGTTCGCCAGATGTTCATCTCACTTCCTCTCCTCGCGGACGACGCGGCCGTCCTTCAAGTGGATCCTGCGGCCGGCAATGGCGGCCACGTCCGGGTCGTGGGTGACCAGGATGATGGTGATGTTCTTCTCCCTATTGAGGCGGATGAAGATCTTTATGATCTCCTCCCCCGTCCTGCTGTCCAGATTGCCCGTCGGCTCGTCGGCCAGGAGCAGGGAGGGGTTGTTCACCAGCGACCGGGCGATGGCCACCCTCTGCTGCTCGCCGCCCGAAAGCTGGTTGGTCTTGTGGTGCTCCCGGCCTTCCAGGCCGACCTGGGACAGGGCCTGCAGAGCTTTCTCCCGGGCTACGGAGGAGGAGAGGTGCGGGGCGTAAAGCAGGGGGAGTTCGGTGTTCTCCAGGGCCGTCGTGCGGGCCAGAAGGTTGAAGCTCTGGAAGACGAACCCGATGTGTCCGTTGCGGACGCGGGCCAATTCGTTCTTCTGCAGGGTGGAGACTTCGACGCCCTCGAGGCTGTATCTCCCCGCGGTCGGCTTGTCCAGGCAGCCCAGGATGTTCATCAGGGTGGACTTCCCGGAGCCCGAGGGACCCATGATGGCCAGCATCTCCCCGCGCTTGATCGAATTGCTCACCTCCCTTAGGGCGTGCACCTGGGTCTCTCCCACGTCGTAGGTCCGGCCCACATTTTCCAGCCGGATGATGACGTTGTCAGTGGACATTATCCTTTTCCTTGTCGCATTGTCTTCTTCGGGGCGCAGGCTCGGCGTTCAGCGCATGATGAAGCGCATGCTGCCCGGACCGGTCATCGCGCCGCCCGAGCCCCGTCCGGCCGACCCGCCGTTGGCGCCGACGATGACCTTCTGGCCTTCCTCGAGCTCGCCGCGCACGATCTCGGTGTGGGTGTTGTCGGAGACTCCCGTCCGGACGAAAACAGGTCGGAGCTCGCCTTTTGCCTCGACCCAGACCCGCGACATCTGGCGGGAACGGCCCGAGGCGGCGGCTTGGCGGAAGCGGGCCATCATCTCAGGCGTGGGCGCGCCGCCGCCGGAATTCCCGCCGCCGAAGAACATCCCCCCGGCTCCCGGGCCTCCCCCGGGATCGGCCGGGCCTCCGCCCTCGGCCTTCCGCTTGGCCTGCATCTCTTCGCGGGCTTTCTGCATGATCGCCGCCAGCTGCTCGGGCGGAAGATCGGGCGTGAACCTCAGGGCGCTGTTCGGCACCCGGAGCGCGTTGGTGGCCTGGCCGGTGACGATCGACACCGTGGCCGTCATGCCCGGGCGCAGCTTGAGCTGGGGGTTCTCGACCTCCACCAGGGAGACGTAGGTCACGACGTTCTGGGCCACGACGGGCGAGTAGCGGACCTGGGTGACCTTGCCCGCGAACTGGTCGTTGGGGAAGGCGTCCACGCTGAAACGGGCCTCCTGGCCTTCCTCGACCTTGCCGATGTCGGCCTCGTCCACCGAGCATTCGACCCGCATCCGGCTCAGGTCGTTGGCGATCTCGAACAGCTTGGGCGCCTGGAAGCTGGCGGCCACGGTCTGTCCGACGTTGACCGCGCGGTTGATGACGATGCCGTCGATGGGCGAGCGGATGACGGTGAATTCCAGGTCGATCTTGCTCGAGTCGCGCTGGGAGCGCGCCTGCTCGAGCCGCGCCTCGTTCGACTTGACGTCGGCCTCGGCGTTCTTGTGCTGCGTTTCGGCGTTCTCCATCTCCTCGAAGGAGATGAGCTCCTTCTCGAACAGGCTCTTGGCCCGCTCGAATTTCTTGATCAGGCTGTCGAGCGTCACCCTGGATTTGTCCAGCGCGGCCTGGGTGCTCCGGTAGTTGGCCTCGTTCTGGTCGAGGCGGGTGAGGAAGCTCGACTGGTCGATCTTGGCCAGCAACTGGCCGGCTTTAACCCGGGTGTTGAAATCGACGTAGATCTCGGCGATCCGTCCCGAGACCTGAGTCGAGACCTCGACGACGTCCACGGGGTTGAGTGTGCCCGAGGCCACGACCGCGGCTTCGATGTCTCCCCGGCTGACGGCTTCCTTGCGGTAGAGCTCTTCGCTCCGGTCACTCTTTCTGAACACCGTGAGCCACAGGACGACGGCCGCGAGGACGACGGCGGCCGCGGCGATGAGGAGGTGTATTTTCCTCAGCTTCAGCTTTTTCATCTTTCTCATTCTCCTTCTTTTCTCTGATCGACGGGAGGACGGCCTTGGCCTCCGGTGCGAGACCGCTCGTATTCGCGGCGCGCCTTGTCCTTGTGCCGGGCGATCATATCTTGAAGCTTGCTTATCTGCTCCGGGGTCAGCACGGCGTCGATCTCGCGCTTGAGCTGCTCCCGGATGTCGTTCAGGTTCTTGCGGATGTCCCCACGCAGAGCGCGGAAGCGCTCCTCGTTGCGCTCGAAGATCTCCTTGATGCGGGCCTGCTGGTCCGCGTTCAGGCCGAGCTCGCGGGCCATCATCTCCAGGGAGGGGAAGTGGGAGGGGGGGCGGCGATGGTGCGGGCGGGGGGAGAGGACGAGCCTCTCGAAGAAGATCCCGGCCGCGGCGCCGGCCAGGAAGACGAGGGCCAGCGCGGCAGCGATCCAGACCGTGGGTCGTTTCTTCATGGCGTCTCCTTGTCCCGGCCTAGCGCGGCCAGGTAGAGTCCCCGCTCGAGGCGAAGATGAGCATCATGTTCCTGTCCTCGACCCTCTTCTCCTCCAGAAGCGTCCGGGTCTCCTCCAGGGGGTTGTCGTTGCTGAGGAGCAGGCTCTCGCTCGAGCTGAGCTCCGTCCGGGGGGCGGGGGAGAAGAGGAGCAGGACGGCGAGCAGCGCAGCCGTCACGGCCAGGGCCGCGGGGACGGCCCGGCGGCACCAACGGCGGACGGAGGCCCAGCCGTTCTCCCTCTCGCTCTCGGCGATGGCGGCCTCGAGCCGCTGCCAGAACATCGGCTCCGGCCGGGAGTCCTGGGGCGAAGAGAGGGCTCCGAAGAGGAGCCGGTATTCGCTCTCGGCCTCCCGGCACTTCGGGCAGGAGCGGAGGTGGAGGCCGAGGCGCGCCTCCTCGGCAGGCGACAAACGCTCATCGTGCCGGCGCAGCAGCCGGCGTTCGGCTCGGCGGCAGTTCATGGCGTCCTCCTTTCCCCGGCCAGCCGGGAGCGGACCCTGTCCCGGAGCATCTTCCTCGCCCGGAAGAGGCGGGAATCCACGGTCCCGGCCGACAGGCCGAGCGCGCGGGAGAGCTCCCCGTAGGGCAAGCCCTCGATGTCCCGGAGGGTCAGGATCATGCGGAATTTTTCCGGAAGGCCCGACAGACACTCTCGGACGAGCGCTGTTCTCTGCTCGCGCTCCCGGGCCTCCGCGTCGTCCGCGGGGAGGGCGCGGGCGGCGGCCTCGAGCCCGGCCTCCTCCAGGGGGACCTCGCGGGAGGAAGCCTTCCTCCTCAGGTGGTCCTTGAGCCGGTTGACCGCGATGCGGTACAGCCAGGTCCCGAAGCTCGACTTGGCCTCGAACCGCGGCAGTCCGAGCCAGGCTTTGAGGAAAATGTCCTGGGCCAGGTCGTCGGCCTGGGCGTCGTTGCGGGTGAAACCGTAAGCCAAGCTGTGCACCTTAGTCTGATATTTCCGGACGAGAGCGGCGAAAGCTTGCCGGTCCCCTTCCTGGGACCGCCGGATGAGCTCTTGTTCTTCCATCAAGGTCTTTCATGGCCTGAAGTCCTGCGTCCTCTCTTTGGACGCGGACTTCCCGGAAATCTTCCTCGAACCCGATTCTCCGCTCGGCCGGGGCCGCCTTCGCGGCCGACGGCCTTTTGTTCTCAAACCCGGAGCCGCTGCCGGTCGTTGCGGCCGCGGCACGCCAGGGGGCTAAGGGGGAGACGCCCCCCCCGGGTCAAAAAACCCGTCGAAAAGCCCTGAATACGCCGGTAATATAGAACAGGTCAGTAGATTTGACAATTACTCTCCGCCGCCCCTTTGGACGGTTGGCGCGGAGGCTGCCGGCCCCTTTTTCCCGCCCTTCCGGCGGAAGCCGAAATGCTCCCTCAGGGCGATGCCGAGAACGGGTTCATGACCCGGACGCCCTCGAAGACGCGGCCGTCGGAGAAATCCTCGGAACAGAGAACGGCGGCGCCGCCCCGGACGGCGGCCTGGACGACGAGCGCGTCCCAGAACGAGAGGCGGTGCCTGAACTGAACATCCAGCGCCGCCAGGACGGACCGGCCGTCGTTGACCACGACCTCCCAATGAAGAAGGTCGTCGACGACGTTTTTGACGGTTTCGAGTCCGAGGGGCCTCGGGATTTTCGACAGAACGGCGGCGCTGAATTCCTGGAGAACCTGGGTGCTGATCAGGCCGCGGCGATTGCGCCACAATTCCATGACGGTCTCCCGGGCGGTCTCGCGCTTGGAGCCGGCGGAACGGTCATAGGCGTAAACCAGGACGTTCGTATCGACGAAGACCTTATTTCTTGGCGCGCTCATGGAGCTCCCCGCGGGAAAAGGAGATCCGCCCCCTGGTCCCCAGGTCGAATCCCCTCTCCAGGATCCCGGCCTGCCGCTCGCCGGCCGCGTTGTAGCCCGATTCATCGCGGATTCGTTCCTCGAGGACAGCCCTCACCAGCCCGCTCAAGGACATGTCCACCCGGGCGGCGAGCGCCTTGGACTCCCTGATAAGTTCCCGGGGCAGGGAGAGAGTGATGTTGCGGCGGCCGGAATCGGTTCCAGGTCCAATATCCGCCCCGCCGGTCTTCATGGATCCCTTACTTTTTTGTTTTGAGCTTTTATTCACATATATATGTGTATCACATATTTATGTTTATTTCAACGTTCATCGATCATGCATAAAGACGCATCACGAGGCTCCCGCCTCTCAGCCCCCGCCCGGGCTTGACGGCTGGATTTCACATCCAGACCGGATCCCGGATAGCCGCCCTTGACGGCTCAGGCTGTCCGCTCGAGACCCGCGTCCCGCTAAGGACGGCAAAACAACGGCCGGTGCATTCCGGGAAGGGAAGATTGCGCGGCCGTTTGCGTCAAAACAGTTGTGAAAATGAAACACCATCGCCTGACTCCAATCCTCGCCGGCTTGGTCCTTTTTATATCCGCGGGAACGGCCGGTCCGGATTCCGGCGCACAGGTCGCCCCCGGGCGGGACGCTTCCCTGGACGCCAAGGTCCGGGCCTTCCTGGAAAAGAGCCGCTATTCCTGGCGGGACATGAACGTCCCCGAGTCCGACGGGAAGATCCTCTTCGACCTGATCGTAGATAACAATTACACCCGCGCCCTCGAAATCGGGACGTCGACCGGACATTCGGCCGTCTGGATGGCCTGGGCCCTCAGCCGGACGGGCGGCAAGCTCATCACCGTCGAGATCGACGCCGGCCGACACCGCGAGGCCGTCGCCAATTTCCGGGAGGCGGGGCTGGCCGCCTTCGTCGACGCCCGGCTGGCCGACGCCCACGAGCTCGTCCCCGCTCTCCCGGGGCCTTTTGACTTCGTTTTCATCGACGCCGACAAGGACTGGTACACAAACTACGCCCGCGCCGTCATCCCCAAGCTCGCGCCCGGCGGCTGCATCGCCGCCCACAACGTCTACGCCCCGCGGCCGGGCGCCCGCGGCCGTTGGCGTGGCGGGACGGGCGACTATTACGAGTTCATGTCCTCCCAGCCGGGCTTCGAAACCTCGATCCACCCCGGGAGCCGGTCGGGTCTC
>VGJG01000016.1 GCA_016867615.1 Candidatus Aminicenantota bacterium
TAGGCCAAATCCTATCTCATCGGCCATTTCCCCCTCTCGCTGGAATCTCTGGAACAGATGTCCATGCGCGTGGCCGGCGTCCTGGCCTACCGGCTGGGGACAGACCACTGGGAACGCTATATCGAGAACATCATGCTCGTTTCGGCCGAAGAAGTTCTGTCGGCCGCCCAGAGACTTCTCCTGCTCAGTCCGACGGTGGTCATCGCCGGCGATGAGGACAGCATGCTGGAGCCCCTCAAGAATTTCGACCGCATCGAAGTCTATGATAAAAACGGCAACCTCAAATACACGCTGGTCAAGGAGAAGTGAACCATGAAGCTGGTGGAATGCGTCCCCAACTTCAGCGAGGGGCGGGACCGGGCCAAGATCGAGGCCATCACCCGGGAGATCCGGGCGGTCGACGGGGTCCAGCTCTTGGACGTCGACCCCGGCGAGACGACCAACCGGACCGTCGTGACTTTCGTCGGAACGCCCGAGGCCGCGGCCGAAGCGGCCTTCCGAGCCGTCCGCAAGGCGGCCGAGGTCATCGACATGAGAGCCCACAGGGGAGCCCACAGCCGCCTGGGCGCCACGGACGTCTGTCCTTTCGTCCCCCTTTCGGGAGCGACCATGGAGGACTGCGTCCGTCTGGCCCATGGCCTGGGACGCCGGGTGGGCGACGAGCTGGGCATCCCGGTCTATTTCTACGAGGAGGCCGCTCTCAACCCGGAACGGAAGAATTTGGCCGTCATCCGCTCCGGAGAGTACGAGGGGCTGGCCGACAAGCTCAAGGACCCGGCCTGGGCCCCGGATTGCGGACCGGCGGAATTCAACCCCGGAGCGGGAGCGACGATCATCGGCGCGCGGGAATTTCTGATCGCCTACAACATCAACCTCAACACCAGAGACAGGAAGCTGGCCAACGAGATCGCTTTCAGCCTCCGGGAGACGGGCAGGCTGAAGAAAGACGCGCGGGGCAACCCCGTCCTGGACGCCCGGGGGCAGCCGGTGCGCGTTCCGGGCCTTTTCCCCCACGTCAAGGCCGTGGGCTGGTACATCGAGGACTACGCCCGCGCCCAGATCTCGATAAACTTCACGAACTACAAGATCAGCCCCCCCCACCTGGTCTTCGATGAGGCGGTGAAGCTCGCCTCCCGGCTCGGCTTGAGGGTGACGGGCAGCGAGCTCGTGGGGCTCATTCCCAAAGAAGCGGTGCTCATGGCCGGACGCCATTACCTGGAGAAGCAGGGACGCAGCCCCGGAGTTCCCGAGGCGGAGCTCATCCGCACCGCCGTCCTGTCCCTGGGGTTGAGCGATGTCGTGCCCTTTGAAGCGGAGAAGAAAATCATCGAGTACCAGCTCGGAGGCGAAGCAGCCTCCCTGTTGAAGCTTGACCTCCGGGCGTTCGCCGACGAATTGTCCCTTGAGTCCCCGGCCCCGGGCGGCGGCAGCGTGGCCGCCCTGTGCGGAGCGCTCTCGGCCTCCCTGAGCTCCATGGTCTCCCATCTGACCGTCGGCAAAAAAGGCTATGAGGGCGTTCAGAGGGAGGTCAAGCGCCTGGCGGTCGAAGCCCAGAGCTTGAAGGATTCGCTCCTCCAGGATGTTGACCGGGACACGAGAGCGTTCAACCGGGTCATGGACGCCTTCAAGCTGCCCAAGAAAACTCCCGAGCAAGCCTCCCAGCGGGAACGCGCGGTCGAGGAGGCGACCCTGGAGGCGACGCTCGTACCCCTGGGAGTGTTGGAAAAGAGCATCGACCTGCTGAAGCTGGCGAAAAAGATCGCCAAAGCGGGAAACAAAAATTCCTTGAGCGACGCCGGCGTGGCGGGCCTGACGGCCCAAGCGGCCGCAGAGGGAGCCTACTATAATGTGCGCATCAACCTCTCTTCGCTGAAAAACGAGGAGACCCGCGCTTCCCTGGGGATCAGAGCGAAAACGTTGAGGAACCGCGCCCTCAAATTGGGGGACAACGTTCGCCGTATCATGGACAAGGGGCTCCGTCGGCGCTGAAACTCCGGCCTGGAAACCGCCCGCTGTCGGTCTCCGGGAGACGCGCCGGTCAGCGGGACCTCACCGCCCTGAGGAGAAAGCAGAAGACGAACAGCAGGAAGGACAGGATGACGATCGAGGCGGAGGCGGGGAGGTCGAGAAAAAAAGAGGCGATGATGCCGCCCGTGACCGATACCAGGGAGATCAGAACGGAATAGACGAGCGCCCGTCGGAAACTCGAGGCCACCTGCAGGCCGGCAGCGGCCGGGATCACCAGGAAGGCTGAGATCAGCAGGATCCCGATGATTTTTGTTCCCAGGACGACGGTGACGGCCGCCAGGACGGAGAGGAGCCTATCCAACCCCCCGGTGGGCACTCCCGCGGCACGGGCCGCTTCGGAGTCGAAGGTCATGTACATGATTCGCCGTCCCCCGAGGAGAACGGTCAGAAGAGCCAGGACGGCCAGACCCGCAGACAGCCAGACCTCGAGCGCCTGAACGGCCAGGATTTCCCCGAACAGATACTGGAGGAGCGAA
This sequence comes from Candidatus Aminicenantota bacterium, assembly GCA_016867615.1. Classification (GTDB taxonomy): domain Bacteria; phylum Acidobacteriota; class Aminicenantia; order Aminicenantales; family JAFGAV01; genus JAFGAV01. Next base: position 2,505 of record VGJG01000016.1, read on the forward strand.
ACGTTGAACTTGCGGGACAGAGAAACGAGGAGAACGCCCAGGGCCATGCTGACGCTGCTGAAAATGCCGATGACCGTGTCGCCGTAGAGACCGGCTTTGTCTTTCAGCCAGGAGATGCCGAGGCCGGCCGCAACGGCGGCCGCCAGGGCTACGGCCAGAGGAAGAACGCCGAGGGTCATGGCCAGGGCCACGCCGGCGAAGGTGACGTGGGACAACCCGTGGCCTATCAGGGCGTCCTTCTTGAGCACGAGAAACACTCCCAGCAGGGCGCAGGCCAGCCCGAGAAACACGCCCGCGGCCAAAGCCCTCTGGAGGAAGCCGAGCTCGAAGAGGATCTCCATATTCTTCAGCCCGCCCGCTCCTAGTGGCTGTGGGAGACCAGGTGACGGCCGTCGGAGATCATCTCCCGGAACGCGTCCGAGCGGCAGAATTCGCCGTGCGATCCGTGGTAAGTCAGGCGCTGGTTGAGGCAGGCCACTTTATCGACATGACGGTCCACGACTCCGATGTCGTGGGTCACGAGGACGATGGTGATGCCCTCGCTCCGGTTGAACCGTCCGAGCATGTCGTAGAAATGCTCCTGATGTTCGCGGTCGACTCCCGTGGTGGGCTCATCGAGAAGGAGGAGGTAAGGCCGGTTGACCAGGGCCCGGGCGATGAACACCCTCTGCTGCTGTCCTCCGGACAGGCTTCCGATGCGCCGGGTCTTTTCGTCCAGGAGGCCGACCAAGCCCAGGGCCCTCTCCACGGCCAGCCGCGCCCCTGCCCGGCCGCCGAAGAGCGGCCGCGAGGGCGGCCGATAGGCCATGGCGACCGTCTCGGCCACGGAGGCGGGAAAATACGGGTCCACATGCGCTGCCTTCTGGGGGATGTAGCCTATCAGGCTTTTGTCCGGGCAGTCCTCCGGAGGCAGGCCTTTGATGAGAACCCGCCCTCTCCGCGGCTCGAGGAGCCCGAGGATGAGCTTCAGAAGCGTCGTCTTCCCCGACCCGTTGGGGCCCAGAACGGCCAGAAAATCCCCGGCCAGGATGTCGAACGTCACGGATTCGAGGACCGCCCGCGGCCCGTAGCTGAAGGAGACGCCTCTGACCGATACGAGAGGCAGAGGGTCATTCACAGCCCAAACCCCGTCGCAGGGCCGACAGATTGCGGCGCATCAGCCCCAGGAAGGTGAACTCCCCGGACGAAGGGCTCCTCTTCGGATTGCCGCCCGGGTCGAGTCCGATCAGCGTCGCCCCGGTCTCCCGGGCCAGGACTTCGGCCAGCTTGCGGCTCGTGTTCTCCTCATAGAAGACGCAGGACAAGCCCTCCCGCCGCATCAACGACACAACCTCCGTCAAGCGGCGGGCCGTCGGCTCGGCGTCGGGGCTGAGCCCGTAGAGGGAGACCTGCTTCAAGCCGTACCGGGCCGCGAGGCGACCGAAGGCGGCATGTCCTCCCAGGACGATGGTCCTGGTCCGGCACCGGCTGAGGCCTTTCCGGTATTCTTCGTCCAGGCGCCGAAGGTTCTCGACCGCGGAACGGGCGTTTGCCGCGAAGAACCCCGCATCCGAGGGGGCCAGGGCCGCCAGGGCATCCCGAATGCGGCGGACCATCAATTGCGCCTCTTGAAAATCCAGCCAGAGGTGGGGGTCGAACGCCTCGTGGTCGTGCTCTATCTCGTGTTCGTCTCCGTGCGTGTGACCCGGGTCCGTCAATCCCGAGCCCGCTTCCAGGACCCGTTCCCGGAAGTCCCGCCGGGACATGAGGAGCGTTTCCGCCCAGGGCTCCAGGCCGGAGCCGATGACGATCACGAGGTCCGCCCGGGACAGGGAAACGATGTCACTCGGCCTCGGCTGCCAGGTGTGGACATCCGCCCCGGGCGGAAGGAGGAGGCTGACTTCCGCCCGCTCACCGGCGACGGCGCGGGCGAAATCGTAGAGCGGGAAAATGCTGGTCACGACACGCACCGGACCGCGCGCTTCCGCCGCGTTGGCCGCGCAGGCCAGGGAGGCCGCCAATGCCGCCAGCACGGCCGGCAGCCAGGTCGCATGATTCTTGACACTCATTTTATCTATAAAGATTATATCCGAAAATCCTCCGGCGGCGTGAAAAATATTGGACCGCCGCCGGCCGGACACCAGGGTCCAAGGGTGCGGTCCGAGTTCCTTGAACGGGTCCTTTATTTGTGTCATATTGATTCTTTAAAAAAACGAATTCATCAGGAGGTCCTTCATGTCCGAAGTTTTAGCCGGTTTGAAGCCCGAAAGCCTCTGGAAGCACTTCGGCCGCATTCTCGAAATCCCCCACTGCTCCGGCCGGGAGAAGGCGCTGGGCGATTACGTCATCGGCGAAGCCAAGCGTCTCAACCTCGACTGGAAGCGGGATGAGGCGGGAAACATCGTTGTCTCGAAGCCGGCCTCGCCCGGCCGGGACAGGGCGGAAACGGTCATCCTCCAAGGCCACCTGGACATGGTCTGCGAGAAAAACTCCGACGTCCAGCACGATTTCGGCAAGCAGCCCATCATCGCCGAGCTGAAGAACGGATGGGTCCAAGCCCGCGGCACGACTTTGGGCTCGGACAACGGGATCGGCCTGGCGGCCGCCCTGGCGGTCATGGAATCCGGCTCTCTCGTTCACGGCCCCCTCGAATTTCTCTTCACCGTGGACGAGGAGACGGGGCTGACCGGAGCCCGAAAGATCCAGCCCGGTTTCCTCAAGGGAACGAGGATGATGAACCTGGACAGCGAGGAGCTGGGCACGTTCACCATCGGCTGCGCCGGCGGGGCGGACACGGAGATCACCCTGCCCCTCCGCCGGCAGCCGGCGGGCAAGCAAGGACGCTATCTCCTGAAGGTCCTGGGCTTCCGGGGGGGGCATTCCGGGATCGACATTCATCTCGGCCGCGCGAACGCCCTGAAGCTCCTGGCCAGGCTGCTGGCCGAGCTCGAGGAAAACATGCCGTTCCGCCTGGCGGTCTTTGAGGGCGGAAACAAGCACAATGCCATACCCCGGGAGGCCTGGGCGGAGATCCTGCTTCCCGAGTCCCGGGCCGGCGAGGCGGAGTCCGTTCTCAAGGAGTCTTTCGACAAGATCAAAGTCGAGTACCAGGTCGTGGAGAAGGATGCCGCCTGGTCTTTTGCCAAGTCCAAATCCCGGGGTCCCCAGCCCCTGGCCCCTTCTTCGCAGAGATCCCTGATCGGCCTGCTTCTGGCGCTGCCTCACGGCGTGCTGGCCATGCACCCGGAGATCGCCGGGCTCGTCGAGACCTCGAACAACGTGGCCATCGTCCGGCTGAAGCCCGCGCGGGCTCAGATCACCTGCAGCAGCCGGAGCTCGATCGCCTCGGCCCTGCGCGCCGTCCGTCTGAACATCAAGGTCATTTGCCGGATGGCCGGCGCGAAGGCGCATCAGCCCGAGGGGTACCCGGGCTGGATGCCCGATTTGAATTCCCCGATGCTCAAAGCTCTGCAGGACGTCCACGTCCGTGTCTTCGGAAAGCCGGCCGTCGTGGGCGCCATTCACGCCGGGCTCGAATGCGGGCTGATCGGGGAGAAATTTCCCGGCATGGACATGATCTCCTTCGGGCCCACCATCCAGCACCCCCACTCGCCCGAGGAGCGCGTCTACGTCGAGTCCGTCGACGGCTTCTTTACATTTCTTGTCCAGGCCCTGAGCGCCTTGAGTTGATCTCCTCAAATCCCAGGACCTCGATCGGAAAGGAGACGTCCATGAGCAATCAGCCGGCTAGGAAAGGCCTTCTCCTCGGACTGGCTTTCGCCCTGACCGTATTCGCCTTGAACTGCAAAAAAGAAGGCGGCCGCGGAGCGTCCTTCGCCGCCTCGGTCAAGATCGTGGGAGACCTCCAGGTGGCCCATCAGAGCCCCCTGGGTCCCACCGCCGCTCCCCACGAGGCGGAAACCGTGGTGGTCATCTTCAACCATCCCATGGTCCCCCTGGAGGCGGCTCCCGAGGGAAAGGGATCGTCTTTCATGCGGCTGGAGCCCTCGGTCCAGGGCAAGTTCCGGTGGAAAGGAACCCGGGCCCTGACCTTCACACCCGACAAGCGCTTCCCCTACGGCTCCGAGGTCAAGGTCACGATCCCGGCCGGCACGGTGTCCCTGAACGGATATTCTCTCAAAAAGGACGTTTCCTGGACCTTCGAGACCTTTCGGCCAGGGCTGGTCAGGCATTTTCCCCGTGAAGATCAGGGCGGCATCAAGCTCGACGAGCGCATTCTGCTCATCTTCAACCAGGTCGTGGACCGGGGAACGGCCAAAAGCTTTATCAGCCTGACCGAAATCGACCCGGAGGGGAAAAGCCGCGACCTCGATTTCTCCCTCGATCGCCCCGGGGCCGACACCCTCGATGCGGAGGGGCTGAAGGACGAGCCCGGTCGAGCGCTCCTCCTCGTCCCCCGCGAGCGGTATAAGCCGGACCACTCGTATTTCGTCGCCGTCAAGCCCGGATTGAGGGGCGAGGAAGGGCCGCTCGGCGCGGTCGAAGAATCGCGATTCAACTTCGAGACCTTCAAGACCTTCCAGTTCGTCGGCCTCTCCCCCGGGGAGGACATGGACCCCCGGGAGTCCCTGAGGATCGGGTTCAGCAACGAAGTCTCCTACCGGGAATTTGCGGACAAGGCCGTCTTCGAACCCCGGGTCGAGATCCCGGATTATTACCGGGAATGGGAATACGGCAACGAGTATCTTTGGTTCAACCTGCCCCTCAAACCGGAGACGGCTTACACCCTCCGGCTGCCGCCGGGATTTCAGGACGTGTTCGGCAACGCCCTGACCGAGGAGGTCAAGACCCGGTTCACCACGGGCTCCCTGAGGCCTTCGATCAGCATGACCACGGGTCACGGCCTCGTGGAATCCTACGGCAACAAGCTCTACTCATTCCATGCCGTGAACAGGGATTCGGTCGGAATGCAGGCCGCCCTTCTGTCCCGCAACGAGATCATACCCCTCTTGGGCGCCAACAAGATTTTCTGGTCGAGCGAGCCTTTCCAGCCCCGGCCCGGTTTTTATCAGGCGTCCAAAACGCTGGACTTCAAGATACCGCGCAATGTCCGACAGGCGGTTCCCATCGACCTGAAAGAATTCCTCCCCGGGGAACAGGGAATCGTCTTCCTTCAGCTCGATACGCGGGCCGAGGAGAAATGGAGCCGCTATCCCAAGGCCTGCCTGCAGGTCACGTCCCTGGGCCTGTCGGCCAAGTTTTCCGCCGAGAACAACCTCGTCTGGGTGACCGACCTGCGGACGGGTCTCCCCCTGCCCAAGGTCCAGGTCGAATTGCGCGGGGAAGCCAACCAAGTTTTATGGCGGGGAGAGACCGACGCCCAGGGCCGGGCGTCGACTCCAGGCTGGAGAGCGTTCGGGCTCAAAGCTCCGGGCTCATATGACAAGCCGCAGCAGTGGGTCTTCGCCTCGCTGGGCGGCGACCTGGCCTTCCTGTCCTCGGATTGGGGCACCGGTCTCGACCCCTACGAGTTCGGCATCGACTACGACTATTCCTCGGAGCCCGAATCCGTCCAGGGATCGCTGTTCACCGAGCGGGGCATCTACCGGGCGGGGGAAACGGTTCACATCAAGGGGATCGTCCGAAGGAGCGTCAAGGGGTCCTGGAAGATCCCGCAGTCCAAATCCGTGTCCTGCCTGGTCATGGATTCGATCGGCGCGGACGTCCACAGCACGAACGTGCCGCTCGATGATTTCGGCGCTTTTTCGTTCGACTACCCCTCGCGTCCGGAGGCCGGCCTCGGCTATTACCAGATATCCGCCACCCTCCCCCCGGAGAGCGGGGAGAAAGAGCCGTACACCTTCAACGGATCATTCCGCGTCGAGGCCTACCGCCCCGCGGAATTCGAAGTCCATCTCCGGGCCCAGAAGCCGCATTTCGTCTTCGGGGAGGAGTTCCAGGCCGATGTCCTGGCCAGCTACCTCTTCGGCGGGGCCATGGCCGGACAGAAGGTCAAATGGCACCTCCGGCTCAACCCCGCGGAATTCACCCCCCCGGGCCACCGGGGATTCGTTTTCGGCAACCAGCTGAGCTGGTGGGACGCGGACGAGGAGCAGGCCGCCAGCCGCCTCCTCGCCTCGGCGGATACCGTGCTCGATTCCTCGGGGAAGACACGGGTCAAGGCTCCCCTGGTCGCGGAGAAAGAGAAGGACTCCGTCCTGGCCGTTCTGGAGGCCACCGTCCAGAGCCCCAGCCGCCGTTCCGTTTCCAACCGCATCCAGACGTTCGTCCACCGGGGCGAGTTCGCCATCGGCCTCAAACCGGGCACGACATTCCTCAAAAGCGGCGAAGACCTCAAGGTCTCGGTGGTGGCCGCCGCGCCCGACGGCAAGCGGACGGCTCAAAAAGTCGTCCTGAAGCTGATCCGCCGCGAATGGAATTCCGTGCGCAAGGCGGGCGTGGGCGGCCGGTTCGAATGGATCTCCGAGCGCACGGACAAAGAGATCTCTCGGCAGACGGTCAGGACGCGCTCCGAAGCCGTGGAGGCCGTCTTCGTTCCCGACAAAGCGGGCTTCTACGTCCTGGCCGCCGAAGCACAGGACGGCAGGAAAAACACCGTCAGCAGCTCGACGTTCCTCTATGTCACCGGCCCCGACTATGTGCCCTGGGAGAGGGACGACCGCGACATCATCGAGCTCGTGGCCGACGCCGAGGAGTACGCGCCCGGCGACACGGCCCGGATCCTGGTCAAATCCCCTTACGAGTCGGCCAAAGCTCTGGTGACCGTGGAGCGCGAATCCATCCTGGAGCATATGGTCTTGGACCTCAAGGGCAGCACGGGACAGATAGCCGTCCCCATTCGCTCCGACTACCTGCCCAATGTCTTCGTCTCGGTCCTGCTCGTCCAGGGAAGAAGGAGCGATTCCCGGCCGGAGGGCAACGAGGATATAGGCAAGCCGTCTTTCAAGATCGGCTACATCAATCTGGCCGTCGATCCCGCGGCCAAGCGGCTCCAGGTCGAGGTCTCAGCCGACAAGGCCAAGTACAAGCCCCGGGAAAAGGTCCGGCTGAACTTCAAAGTCCGCGACGCGCGGAAAAAAGGAGCGCGGGCCTCGCTGGCCGTGGCCGTCGTCGACATCGGCGTTCTGAACCTGATCGGCTACCGCACCCCCGACCCCTTCTCCCAGTTCTACAGCCGGCGCATGCTGGCCGTTCAAACCGCCGAGCTCCGCCAGCACATCGTCGGCCAGCGGGAGTTCGGCGAGAAAGGCGAGGACAGCGGCGGCGGGGGCGACGAGCCCGGCGCCGGCGGACTGGCCCTGTCCGAGGTCGAGCTCCGGGGTGATTTCCGGACCACGGCCTACTGGAACCCCTCCCTCCTGACCGACGAAAACGGGCTGGCAACCGTCTCCTTCGACCTGCCGGACAACCTGACATCCTTCCGGGTCATGGCCGTGGCCTTGACCCGGGACTCCCTGTTCGGCAACGGCGAGACGACGTTCCGCGTCTCCAAGCCGGTGCAGATCCTGTCCAGCCTGCCCCGTTTCGCCCGCCTGGGCGACACGCTCGAGGCGGGCGTCGTCGTCCACAATTTCTCCGAAGCAAGCGGGGAGGTGACCCTGAACCTTGACGCTCAGGGCATCCTGCTCCGGGACAAGAACCCGACCCGGCGGATCTCCGTGCCCGCCGGCCGGAGCCAGGAAGTCCTCTTCGCCCTCGAGGCCGACAGGCTGGGAACCGCCACGCTCTCCTTCCGCGCCCGCATGGGGAACGAGAGCGACGGGCTGGAGCTCAAGCTGCCCGTCATCCTCTCCCGGCCCATGGAGACCGTCGCCCTTTTCCACCAGACCGACGCTTCGGCCGAGGAGAAGGTCGTCGTTCCCGAGGGCGCGCTGCTCACGGAAAGCCGCATCGAAGTCCGGGCCTCTTCCTCGGCCATGACCGGTCTCAAGGGCTGCGTGGATTATTTGACCGAATTCCCCTATCTCTGCCTGGAGCAGCGGCTGTCGTCGATCCTGCCCTACCTCGTCGCCCCGAGAGTCATCCGGGAGTTCGAGCTCACCAAGCTCAGCCCGGAGGGAGTCCAATCCCATGTTCAGTCCCATCTCGACGCGCTGTCCGATTACCAGTCCGGAGACGGGGCGTTCAAGCTCTGGCCGGAATCCCGCTCCCGGTCTCCTTTCCTGACGGCCTATGCCGTCCTGGCCATGATCAAGGCCCGCGAAGCGGGCTACAGGATCAGCGGCGCGATGCTGGACCGGGCGTCCGCCTTTTTGCGGGACATCCTGAAGGACAAGAACGCCGGCCGGAAGTTCCACTACAGCGCCCCGGCCTGGGCGACGACTTCGGCCTTCGCCCTTTATGACCTGGCCCTGCTCAAGACACCGCAGCCCGCCTATGCGGAGAAGCTGTTCAACGAGAGGAAATCCCTGCCCCTCTTCGCCCGGGCCATGCTCCTCAAAGCGCTTTATCACGGCCAGGGAGCGCCCTCGGCCCAGGCCACGCTGATTCAGGAGATGATGAACGCCGTGAAGATCACTCCTTCCCAGGCGCACTTCGAGGACGCGGACGACCGCAGCCTGGCCTGGGTCTACAATTCCTACCTCCGCACGACGGCTTTCATCCTCCAGGCGCTCCTGGAAACCAACACCCGGCACCCCCTCCTGCCGGACATCGTCCGCTGGATACTGGACAGGCAGAAGGCCGGGCATTGGAATACGACCCAGGAAAACTTCTTCGTCTTCTACGCCCTGAACGAGTATTTCAGCCGTCAGGAAGCGGTCAAACCGGATTTCAAGGTGAGGATCACCCTGGCCCGCAAGACGCTTCTCGAGGAAGCCTTCCGCGGCTGGCGTTCGCAGCCGGCGACGGCTCGGACGCCCCTCTCCGGATTCAAGGCCGGCCGCGAGCTCCCGCTCAAGGTCGAAAAAACCGGTCCGGGAGTCGTTTATTACGGCGCCCGGATGACATACGCGCCGAACAGCACCCAGCCCGCGAGGGACGAGGGGCTGGCGGTCTTCAAGACCCTGACCGGCCTGGACGGCAAGCCGCTGGACGCGGTGAAAGCGGGATCGATGGCCGTGGTCACCCTCGAGGTCGTCGTTCCCCAGGAAAGCACCTTCGTCGTGGTCAACGACCCCCTGCCCGCCGGCCTGGAAGCGGTCAACGTCAGCCTGGAAACGGAGAGCCGGGAGGAAGAACTGGAGTTGGAGATGCTGGGGGAAGCGGATCAAGACTGGTGGCTCGTGAAATGGAGCCGGGTGGAAATGCACGACGACCGCGTTCTGCTCTTCGCCGACACCCTGTCCCCCGGCATCCACACCTACCGCTACCTCGTCCGGGCGCTGAACTACGGCACGTACCTCAGTCCGGGAGTTCGGGTCGAGCAGATGTACGCCCCTGAGGTGTTCGGCCGGAGTCCCGAGCGGATCCTTAAGATCGCCAAGTGAGGAAAAGGACAAAAAGGCTGCTCTTCGGCATCCCGGCCGCGGCGCTCCTGGCCGCCTGGGGCTCACTTTACCTGCCTTTTCCCCGCAGCCGCCTGGACCCCGCGCCGGTCCTCTCTCTCCAGATCGCGGACCGCCACGGCGTTCTCCTTAGGGAGGTCCTGTCCGACGCGGGCGGACGTTGCCGTTGGATCGATTTGAAGGACGTATCGCCCCGGCTCCTCAGGGCCACGATCGCCTCCGAGGACCGGGCTTTCTTCAGCCATTCCGGCGTCGACCCCCTGGCCATCATCCGCGCCCTGGGCCAGAACCTCCGCTCCCGCCGCACGGTCTCGGGCGCATCGACGATCACCCAGCAACTCGTGCGCAGTCTCTATGGAGGCCGGAGGACCTTGGCCCGGAAGTTCTTCGAAGCCTGGATGGCCGTGCGATTGGAGCACACGCTCTCCAAGCAGGAAATCCTGGTCCAGTACCTCAACCGGATCCCCTACGGCAACCAGACCTTCGGCATCGAGGCCGCCTCCCGTCTGTACTTCGACAAGCCGGCCGAGCACCTGAGCCTGGCCGAATCGGCCTTCCTGGCGGGAATCCCCCGCGCGCCGACTCTCCTCAACCCCTACCGTCGGCGGTCCGAAGCGGTCAAGCGCCAGAGGGAGATCCTGCGGGCCATGGAGAAGCATCAGTTCTCCACCCCGGCTGAAACGCAGCGGGCTCTGAGAGAGGAGCTGATCATCGTCTCCGAGACTCTCCGTTTTCGCGCCCCGCATTTCTGCGACCTCGCCCTCTCCCGCCTCGATCGGGAAACAAGGCTCCGCACGAGCCGCGTCCGAACGACCCTCGACTACGCCCTGCAGGCCAAGGTGG
>VGJG01000017.1 GCA_016867615.1 Candidatus Aminicenantota bacterium
ATGCCGACCTCCCCGTCGAGGACATGCTGCCCCTGCTGCCCATCCAGAACGGCGGGACGTCGGCCCGCCTGATCGCCGAGACGATCAAGTCCTATCTCGAAGAGCGGGCGCCGCGCTACAAGGATTATCACCGGGCGTTGGGAAGCTGACGGGCGGCGCGCTCCCCGGACCGTGCGCCGAGGGCGTCCTCCGCTTCCGGCCTGGGGGATTCCGCTAGAATCTCACCGCCAGCCCGGCCCCGGCCTCAAGCCCCCCGACGTCGATCTCGAAGTCGGCGGGCTTCATCGGACAATAGGAATAGCCGAGCCCGGCCTGAAGAAAGAACCCGCGCGCGACCCGGAGGAAAACCCCGACCTTGCCCACGCCCCCCAGTCCCGTTCGGCTCGCGACCCCGATGGCGTTCGATTCCCTGAACAGACAGGCGAGCATTCCCGCCGAGGCGTACAGGGACACGGCGCCGGTCAGGAAGCGGTACCTGACCCCGAGGCCCAGGGGAATAAGAGACAGATGCGTGTTCTCTTCGGTGTAGGTCAGCTTCCCGGAACGGGCGAGATAATCGCCCCCCGCCCAGAGGTCGAGGCGCCCGGTGAGGCTGATGCCGATCTCCGCGCCGGCTTTGATCCCCGGTCCGTAGATCTCCCGGAAGGCGCTTTCCGCCGGCAGAAAAACCTGTCCCCGAAACGTGAGGTCGACGCCGGCCCGGGCGGGCGCCGCGGCCAGGCAGGCCAAAGCCATTCCCCAGAAGGCCGTTTTTCTCATGGTCGATCTCCCTCGTTCTCTTCATTGCACGGCCAGGACGGCCGGCTCTCCCTCGCGCTCCTCGTCGTTGACCGCCACGATCCAGTAGACGTAGACGCCGTCCTTATCGACCTTTCGGTGCCGGAACTCGAAGACATCGGACCCGTAAATGGCCAGCATTTTCTTCTCCGCCTCCCCGACGAGATAGACCGCGTACTTAACGATGTCCTCATTGTCCGGGTTCGCTTCCCAGGTCAAGACGTTGATGTATTCCGCCTGGCTGAGCGACCGGTTGAGCACCTTGACCCCCCGAGCGTTCCGGGGGGAGTAGATGCGCCTCTGGAAATCGGCCGTGATCGATTTGCTGCCGTCCATGGTGATCGACACGGGGTTGGCCGCGCCCGTGGCATTGCCGCTCCAGCCGAGGAAGTCATAATGGATGTGGGGCTGGGCGGTAACCTGGACGACCGAGCCGGGAGGATAGGAGTAGTTGCCGGGCGCGGGGACGGTCGTCCCGCCCTCCGTGGCCCGGATCGTCAGCCAGTAATCCCCGCTCGATTCGGCCCGGTAATTCGAAACGATCCCCCTCGTTTCGCGTAAAGTCCGGGCGTTGTCCCCGTCGGCCGCTTCGCCGGTGAAAGCGCCGCGGTGGCTGATGAGGGGGCTGGAGAAATGAGCGACGCGGGTGACCGCGTTCCCGTCCCACATGTCCGTATAGGACATCACCGAGCAGTAGCGGAGGCCGTCGTCGCCGACCCATCGCCAGCCCGCGGAGTAGGAATAGATGCCGGGACCGGGTTGTTCGTTCTGATTCTTACGGTGATGGCAGCCGAGGTTGTGGCCCAATTCGTGTATGAAGGTGTATCCGGATTGAGCCTGCCGGACCCGGACCAGGGAAAAAGCGCGGTCGGGCCGGCCGGCCGGGTTGGTCAGGAGCCAGGCCAGCCCCCCGACGTCGTCCACATCGGCCAGGAAGTTCACCATGTCGGCGCCGTGGAGGTTCCGCCAGCCGTGGATCTCGTCCATGTAGCCGTCGTTGGTATAGGTCAGACGGTCGAGGTCGGTGTAGGATGACCCCGACTCCTGGTAATCGACCTGAGTGGAATAGATCAACCGCAACAGGATGCCCGCGTTGCTGTTGTCCAGGGCCAGCTGGGACTGCTGCATGGTCTGGGCGATCACCAGGTTGATCCCGCCACGGCTCGAGGCGTAAACGGCGGCCGCGGACGTGTAAACGATCATGAGGTCGATATTCACCTCCGCGGCGTCCGACTCCGGGCCGAACGGTCCGGCGGCCCGGGCGGAGGCGGCCGGGAGGCCGTCTTCCCTGGGGAGGAGCGGCGCGCCGCCCTCGAGCTCCGACCGACGCGCGGCCGGAGAGTCGACCTCCCGGACGACGTGCCGGCCGCGCCCCGGGTCGGGCTCAAGCTCGAACCTCAGGCCCCATTCCGGAATGTCCAGGAGACCCAGGGCGAAGCCGTCGCCCGTGGACACGATCAGATAGGCGAACCCGAACCCCTCGACGGAGGCCCGGAAAGAAAAGACCCCGTTGACGTCCGTGCCCGTCTTGTCCAGGACGGCGGTGAAGGACCGCCCCTCGAAGGGCGCGACCGTGATCCGCATTCCGGGCTTGACCAGCCTTTCCTCGAAAAAGCGGGGATGGACTTCGACGGTCCGGGAGCGGAGGGTCCCCGGCGGGGACTCGTCCGTGCCCGGAGCCTCTTCGCCGGCGGAAGCGAAGAACGGCACGGTCCCTTCTCCTTCCCATCGGCTCTGGGAAAAGCTCTCCGTCAGGGAAAGCGCGTTGAATAAAAAGAAGAACGCCAACAGGACGAGCGGCGCCGTGACGAACGATCGCCGCGTCGAAGCGCTGCCTCTCATGTGCATCTTCATCATCCCTCGTATAGCAGATTTTTTCGTTCCCGTCCATGAATTTCAGTTCCCGGATGCGCGCCCCGCCTGGCCGCCCGCCCCCGCGTCTCGGGAGATCGCTCCCCGCCGGGGCCTCCGCCTAAAAATCCCGGTCGGTGATCTTCTTTTCCTGGAAGGCTCCCCATTTGTTCAGGAGGGGGCGGACCTCATCGGCCCTGCCCACGACCACCAGGACGAAACCCTCCCCCGGGAGAAGCCGGGCTGCGGCTTCTCCGACCGATCGGGGCGCGGCCGTTTTGACGGCCTCCAGGTAGCGGTCGTAAAAATCGAAACCCAGTCCGTAAAAGGCCAGACGGGCGACGGCCGTCGCCTTGTGGGTGTTGGACTCGAGCGACAGCGGGAACTGGCCCAGGATGTAATTGCGGCCGCTCTCGACCTCCTCATCCCCGAATCCCTGCGAGCGCGCCGCGGCGAGCTGCTCCAGGGTGATGTCCAGCATTTCGCCGATCTTTTCGTTCCTGGTGTAGGAGCTGACCGTGGCCAAGCCTCCGGCCCGCCAGCTGTCGAAGGAGCTCGAGGCGCCGTAAGTCAAGCCGCGCTTAATGCGCAGCTCGGTGTTGAGGCGCGAGGTGAAGCGTCCCCCGAACAGGGTGTTCATGATCGATGCCTGGGGAAAAACCCCATCCCCGACGCCGTATCCCGGCGCGCCCAGGATAAAATACGCCTGCGTGGCATCCGGCTTGTCCACGAGCAGCAATTTTTTCTCCCGCGGCTCGGGGAGGGGGGGAAGGTCCGGCACGCGGCGGGGAGTCTCCGGATTTTTCCAGGAGCCCAGGGTCTTGCCCAGCAAGGACTCAAGTTCCTTGCGGCCGATGTCTCCCACGATAGCGGCCACAGCCCCCTCAGGCCTGTAATGCTCGGCGTGGAAGCGGCGCACATCGCCGGCGGACATCCGGCTCAGGCTGCTCTGGGTGCCGGAGGCGAGCCGTCCGAGGGGATGGGAGCCGAAATAGGCCTTCTGGAAATACAGGCGGACGGCCTGCATGGGGTTGTCCTTGGCCGCGGCCAGGGCGTCCGCCCTCCGCGCCCGCTCCCGGGCGAACTCCTCCTCGGGAAAGACGGCCGCGGCGAGGGACTCCGCGACGAGCGCCGCCAGGCGGGGAAAATGCTCGGACAGGCCGAAAGCGCTGACCTGGGCGTACTCGGCCGCGGCGCTGACGCGCAGGGCGGCGCCCATGAAGTCAAGCTCCTCGGCAATGGACTCGGCGCTCAGGGCCGATGTTCCCTTGAGCACGAGCTCGGCCGTCAACCCGGCCAGCCCCTCGAGCTCCTCCGACTCAAAAGCCGTTCCCGCGCCGGGGATGAGCAGGCGGAAGCTGACCAGGGGCAGGTCCCGGTTGGGGACATGGTAAACGCTCAGGCCGTTCGGAAGAACGATCTTTTCCGGGGCGGGCAGCGTGGCCCCCGCGCCCGTCGCGGCCAGGAAGAGGACGGCACCCAGCGCACCCGCGGCGAAAACAATCCGGCGGTTCATCGGTCACCTCCCCGGGGGATGAGCTTGCCCACGGTCTTCTTGTCCGGGGCGAGATACCGGACGGCGGCCTCCTTGACTTTATCCGGGCTCAGACCGTCATATCGGCTCATGATGGAGAACGCCTGTTCGTAGCTCCCGTAGAGGAGCTCGGCCAGGCCCAGGAGATGGGCCTGGCCGGAGATCGTCTGCAGCCCGGCGTAGAAATCGCTGCGGATGATGTTCAGGGCTTTCTTGAATTCCCGATCCGACAGCCCCTCCGACCGCAGCCGGTCCAGCTCCTCCTCGATCACGGCCGCCACTCTGTCGAGGTCCGCGCCCGGGCGGGGCTTGACCTGGACGGCGAACAGGAGGGGGTCGATCGTTTCCTGCATCCCTCCCCCCACAGCCAGGGCTATCTTCTCCTCGCGCACGAGGCGGCGGTAGAGGCGGCTGCTCTCCCCGTCGAGGAGCGCTTTCTCCAGGACGGCCATGGCCGGGTAGTCTTCCCCGCGGCAGGCCGGAGCGTGGTAGGCCATGAGGAACGAGGGCGCCTGAGCTTCCTTGCGGATGACCGTCAGGCGCGGCCCGAGCTGCTCGGGCTCGACGGTCACGACGGGCGGCGGCGGGGGGGAGGGGGGGATCGGTCCGTAGTGTTTCTTAATGAGCTCCAGGGCGGAGCCGGAATCGAAATCGCCGACCACGACCAGCACGGCGTTGTTGGGAGCGTAGAAGGTCCGGTAGTACTGCAGGAGGTCCTCGCGGCGCCAGCTCAAGATGTCGCTCATCCAGCCGATGACGCTCCAGTGATAGGGATGGGCCATGACGGCCGTCGCCTGGACGGATTCGGCCAGCAGCCCTTCGTTGTTGTTCTCGACGGCCATGCGCCTCTCCGAGGCGACGACGCCCCGCTCGGACTCGAAGACCTCGGGGTCGAACAGAAGGCCCTGCATGCGGTCGGCCTCGAGGTCGATCATGGCCTCCAGGGCCGAGGCCGGGAACCAGTCGGTATAGGCGGTCACGTCCTCCGAGGTCCAGGCGTTGTTCGCCCCGCCGCTGAACTCCATGACCCGGTCGAATTCGCCCGGCCCGTAACGGGCCGTTCCGTTGAACATCATGTGTTCCAGGAAATGCGACAGTCCGGTGATCCCCGGCCGCTCGTTGCGCGACCCGACGCGGAAGAAGGTGTAGTAAGCCACGTTGGGGATGTCGCGGTCCTCGAGGAACAGGACCTTGAGCCCGTTGTCCAGGGTGTGGACGCGCACGTCCTCCTTGCGAAAGGCGGCCTGGAGCACGGAGACGATAAGGACGACGGCCAGAGCCGTCCGAGCACATCGGCTGCACATGAATTCACCTCCGGAAAGGGGACAGCATATCACTTGCCGACGGGGAGGACAAATTCCACGGCGGCAGCAGCCCGGAAACGCGGAAGCGCCGTGACGGCGCGGCCGGTCTGAGAGCCGGGGAAAAAAACTTGCCCAGTCCGGCCGACCCGCGCATAATGTAAGAGAGCCGGGCCAATATGAACAAACCGAAAAAGACTCCCCCGACCCGCGGCCCTGCATGCCTGAGGGTTCTTCTCGCCGCGGCGCTCGGAGCCCTCGTCCTGCTCCCCGCAGCCCGATGCCGCGGCCCGCTCGGGAAGAAGGGCATCATCCTCGTCGTCCTGGACTCGCTCCGCCGGGACCATCTCTCCCATTTCGGATACGAGCGCGCCGTCTCCCCCTTTCTCGACGGCCTGATGCGCGAGGGCATCCTCTTCCGGAACGCCTATGCCGCGGCTCCCCAGACAGTCCCCTCGGTCTCGTCGCTGATCACCGGCCTGTACCCCTATCGTCACGGCAGTCATTTCTTCAGCGAAGGACAGTCCTACCATCCCACGCGGCCGGTCTCGGATGGAGGCCTGCCCCTGGTGAGGGAGGACAACCTTCTCCTCGCCGAGGCCTTCAAGGAAAAGGGCTACCGGACGGCGATGGCGACCAGCAACCCGGGAGTCCGGGATATCTACGGCTTCGCCCAGGGCGTCGAACACTACAGGTACATCGACTGCTTCTCCGAGTCGGCCGCGGGCTTCTGCGACGGCCTGGAGGTCAACAAGCTCCTCGCCGAGGACATCCTGCCCAAGGTCGAGGACGACGGATTTTTCATCTTTCTTCATTACATGGACGTCCATTATCCTTATTATAAGCCGCATTCTTTCCGGGGACGGTTCATGGAATTCCGGGGGGAACCCTATTACCTCAACGGCCCGGCGCCCTCGCTCCCGGAAGAAGACCTCGCCTATTCCCAGGCCTGTTACGACGAGGGGATCGCCCATCAGGACGAGGTGCTCAAGGATCTGTTCGGCATCCTCGAAAGGTCGGGACGGCGTGAAGACACCCTGGTGGTCATCGTCTCGGACCACGGCGACGAATTCCTGGAGCACGGGGGGCTCGGCCACGGCACGACGTGCTACAACGAGCTCATCCACAGCTTCATCCTTCTCTCCAATCCGCGACTCGCCGCCCGGAGCGTGGAGACGCCCGTGAGCCTGGTGGACGTCTTCCCCACCCTCCTGGAGTGGGCGGGCATCAGGCCGCCGAAAAATATCGACGGCGTCTCCCTTCGCCGCCTCCTCACGGGCCGGGGAGGCGCCCCCTCCGGAAAACCCCGCGTTTTCATCAGCGAGCTCGGCGACATCAAAACTCTCATCGACGGCTCTCTCAAGTTCATTCACCACTTCAAGCGCGAAACGGCCGAACTTTACGACCTGGATGCCGATCCGGGGGAACGGGAAGACCTCTCCTCCCGGAAGCGGGAGGAAACAGTGCGCTCTACGGCGGAATTGAGGGTCCTCTTCCGGAAAATGGCCGTCAGTTACCTGGAGGGCCGCCTCGACGAGAAGGAGCGGCAAAACCTCCGGTCGCTGGGCTACATCCGCTGACGTCGAAGTCGCTCCTCAAGCCCTTCTCTCCCCCACCGAGAGTGTCTCCAGGCGGTGGAGGGGCATCAGCCCTGACCGCGCCAGATCCGGGGTCGGAAACGACGCCTCGTCGGGCTTGTCCGACAGCCCGAAGAGCAGGACGCCGCGCTCCCGCAGACGATGGGCCGCCCGCCGCACCTCCTCGGTGACGAAGATCCGCCGCTCGAGCGCGGCGGCAAGGTCTCCGGCGGGGAGGGCGCAGAACCGCTCCGCCGTCGCCCGGTACTCCTCGAGACGGAACGCCTTGAAGGGCGTCGGGTCTCCCGCCAGCGCGCCGCTCCTGACATCGTCATGGATGCGGTCGAGGCCCGCGCCAAGGAGCAGATCGCGGCGATCGTGGACGCGTTCGATGAAGTCGCGGAAACAACGCAAGTCCCCGCGGCGGACCTCGTGCAGGAGGCCTTCGGGGGAATACAGGCCCGCTCCCACGGCGAGGCAGACATAGGCCAGGCAGTCCTGGTTGTCGGCGGTGAAGGCATGGAACTCCGTATGCTTCAACGCGTCATGGGTGGCTTGGAAGGCCGCCGCGGAAAAATTCCTGATCCGGAAGCCGTCCGCGACCCGGCGCATGGCCTCGACCCGCGCCCCGTCTATCGGACGGTCGTTCCGGCCGCGGGCGCCGACCGAGGTCTTGTCGATGTCCACGACAAGGACCGTCCTCTCGTCCAGGGCGAACCGCTCCCTTTTCTCGAGCCGATCCAGGTATTCGTCGAGGGCGGACCAGCGATTGGCGCTGCACACGAAGCCCTCCGTTTTCAGGCGGAGCGGCGCTCCGCACTCATCCCTGCCGATAAACGCCCGACCCGCCCATCCTCCTCCCTCGCACAGATGGGCGAACGCCGCGCCGTCGCTGAGGCGCGCATCGCCTATCAAGATCAAACGCTCGAGGGGCGTTCCGGGCAGGTCGAGGGCGCGGGCGCGGCGGAGGATCTCGGCGACGGCGCGGCCGTATCCGGGGTCGACTTTGCGCGGCGGCGCTCCGTCTCCGATGCCGAGATGCGGCCGAAGCGCGTCGAGCGGCGGCAGACGCGGGTCCGCCGGGACGAGGCTGCGGTAAATCACGAAATCTCCCAGGAAATCGGAGAGCGAGGCCGTCCCGAAAACCGCGCATGATTCCTCCGTCTTCTCGGGAAGAGCTCGGCGGGTTCGAGACACAGTCCGCTCCCCTTAAGCGAGCCACCCGCGGGCGAGGAGCAGTTCGCCGATGTGGACCGTGCCCCCCGCCGCGCCGCGCACGGTATTGTGGCCCAGAAGCACGAGCTTGACGTGGAACGCAGGGCACGGCCTCACGCGGCCCACGACGACCGCCATACCTCCGCCCTCGTCCCGGTCGCGAAGCGGCTGGGGCCGGTCGTCCTCGCGGCGGACGACGACGGGCCGCGGAGGAGAGGAGGGCAGGCCGGAGGCATCGGGACCGGCCCGAAACGCCTCGAGGGCGGCCACGACCTCCTCGACCCGAGGCCGGCGCTCGAACTCCAGCGAGACGCACCCGGTGTGTCCGTCGCGCACGCCGACGCGGTTGCACTGGGCGCTCAGGATGAACTGCGCCTCTTCGACCCGGCCTTCACGGAGCGTTCCGAGAAGCTTGCGCGGCTCCCGCTCGACCTTCTCTTCCTCGCCCGCGATATGGGGGATGATGTTGTCCAAGATGTCCGGCGCCGGCACTCCGGGATACCCGGCCCCGGAAACGGCCTGCATGGTGACAACGCTCACCCGGCGCAGGCCGAACGCTTCCGACAGGGGCTTGAGGACCAGACTGAGCGGGGCCGCCGAGCAGTTGGGGTTGGCGGCGATGAACCCCCGCCCCCCGCGCCGCCTCCTCTGCTCGCCGATGAGGTCCGCGTGTCCGGCGTTGACCTCGGGCACGAGGAGCGGCACGTTGGGGTCGAGACGGTGCGCGGAGGCATTGGAGCAGACGGCGCAACCCTCCGCCGCCAGCCGCTCCTCGAGCGGCCCGGCCACGTCGGCCGGCAGGGCGGAAAAAACGAGGCGGCAGGCGGGTACTGCCTCGAGCGGCGCGATGACCAGACGGCGAACAGAGGCGGGCATGGCCGCGGGGAGCAGCCAATGACAAGCGTCTGCGTACCTCGCCCCCGCGGAGCGGCCGGAGGCGGCCAGGGCCGTCACCTCGAACCAGGGGTGATCGGCCAGGAGCAGGGCGAGGCGCTGCCCCACCGTGCCCGTGGCGCCCAGGATGCCGACCGGGATCTTCTTCACCGCTCCGCCTCCAGCCCCAGCTCGCGATGCAGGAAGCGGACGGCCGCGGCCGTCTCGGCCTCGGGAATGCAGAAGGACACGCCGGTCTCCCCGGATTCCTGGGCCACGGCGATGACCCGCGTCCCGAGACCGCCCAGGGCGGCGAAGGCGTGGGAGACGAGGCCCTTGCCGTTCCACTCCGACCCACCCGCGACCGACACCGTGGCCACCCGCTCCTTAACGTCAAGTCGGACGCCGGCCGGCTCCCCCCCGCCCGAGAATTCCCTCCCCAGGGTTTTGAGGCAGTGCGCGCCGTCCCGGTCGCGCACGACCAGGTTCAAATTGTGCTCGGAATAAGATTGCGAAAACATCAGCACCTCGATGCCGGCTTCACACAGGCTGCGCAGGGCGCGCGCGGCGAATCCCGGCGTCCAGGAATCGCCGCCCGCCCCGACGACCACGAGGTTCAGGCCGGTCGTGGAGATGATGGCCGGACGGTGCGCCCGACCCCGGTCCGGCTTCTCGACGATGAGGGTTCCGGGATGGGAGGGGTTGAAGCTGTTGACGATGCGCAGCGGAATGCGGCTCTCGGCCAGGGGCCGTATGGTTTTGGGATGGAGCACGTCCGCGCCGTAGTGCGCCAGGGCCGAGGCTTCGGCGTAAGAGAGTTCCGAGAGCGTCCGGGCGCCGGGAACGATGTTCGGGTCCGCGGTCAGGATGCCGTCCACGTCGCTCCAGATCCAGACCTCGGCGGCGCCGAGCGCCGCGCCGATCACGGCCGCCGAGAAGTCGCTCCCGCCGCGGCCCAGGGTGGTGACAACGCCGCCTTCCGTCGCGGCGACGTAGCCGGTGACGACCGGCAGAACGCCCTTCTCCAGAAGCGGCCGGACCTTCTCCTCGAGCCTGCGGCGCGTGGGTTCCCTGAAAGGGGAAGCGGCGCCGAAGCGGTCGTCGGTGACGATCAGTCCGGCGGCCGAGAGGGCCCGACTCCGGATGCCGCGCCCTCGGAGCGCTGCGGCGAGGATCGCGGCCGCCAAGGGCTCTCCGAACGAAGACGCGGCGTCCAGACCGCGGGCGGTCAGCTCTCCGAGCAGGGCGATGCTCCGGCAGAGCCTCTCGAGCTCATGCAGGCGGTCCTCGATGAGCCCGCAGAGGGAAACCCGCTCCGCGCCCGCGGGCAGGAGGACCTCCGCCGCCTCGAGGTGGCGGGCGAGAAGCTCGGTCTTGATTTCCCGGCAGAGGTCGTCCCGGCCCTCGGCCGCGGCGCGGGCGCCGGCGACGAGACGGCTGGTGACCCCGCTCATGGCCGAGACGACGACGACCGTCTCGGCGGGCGCCGCGCCGTCCGCAAACCGGCCGTGATGCGCAGCGACGATGTCTGCCGCGCGCTCGAAACGCTCGGCGCTGCCCAACGACGTTCCCCCGAACTTATGAACGATCATGACGGTTCTCCTGATTTTTCAGCCCGCTTCAGAATTCCAGGGCCTGTTTCAAATCGGCGATGATGTCCTCCGCGTCCTCGACGCCGAGGGCGTAGCGCACGAGGTTGTCGGCGATGCCGGATCGGCGGCGCTTCTCCGGGTCGGTCGAGAGGAAGAGCGCCTGTTGCTGGACGACGCTCTCCACACCGCCCAGCGTCGGGCCGATGTAGGGCAGACGGAGGCGGTCTATGAAAAGGGACGTCCATTCCAGGCCGCCCCGGACCTCGAAGCTGATGACGCCGCCGAAGCCGGTCATCAGGCGGCGGGCCGTTTCGTGGTCGGGATGGGAGGGAAGACCGGGATAGTAGACCCGGGAGACCGACGGATGGGACTCCAGGAAGGAGGCGACGCGCAGGCCGGTTTCGTTCTGGCGGCGGACGCGCAGGTCGAGCGTCTTCAGGCCGCGGAGCAAAAGGTAAGCGTCGTGCGGGCTGCCGACGCCGCCCAGAACCCCTTGCGCTTCCTCGAGGCGCGAGGCGAGCGCCGCGGGAGCGACGACGACGCCGGCGAGGAGGTCGTTGTGCCCTCCCAGGTATTTCGTGGCGCTGTGGAAGACGAGGTCCAGGCCGTGCTCGAGCGGCCTCAGGTTGACGGGCGTGGCGAACGTGGCGTCCGCGGCGCCGAGCAGCCCGCGCTTTTTGGCGAACGCGGACAGGAGGTCGAGGTCGGCGACGCTCAGGGTGGGGTTCGAGGGAGCCTCGGTATAGATGAGGCGCGTCGCGGGCCGGACGGCCGCCTCCCAGGAGGCCGGGTCGTCGTGGGGGACGAAGGTCGCCTCCACGCCGAAACGCGGCAGGAAGGCCTCGGCGAATTCGCGCGTGCGGCGGTACACGCCGCCGGCCACGATGAGGTGATCGCCCCAACCGAGGATCGCGAGCAGAGACGTCGTGACGGCGCACATGCCGCTGGCGAAGAGCAGCGCCCGCTCCCCTCCCTCCAGGGCGGCCAGCTTCCCCTCCGCCGCGCTCCGGGTGGGGTTTGAGTAGCGCCCGTATTCGTGGCGCAGCTCCGCGGCTCCGGCTTCCTTGCGCTTCATGAACTCCATGACCTCGGCCGTGTTCTCGAAGGTGTATGCCGACGTCTGGACGACGGGCGTCGTCAGGGCGGCATAGGGCTTGCGCCGCGCCTCGCCGGCGTGCACGGCCGCCGTCCCGCGCAAGACCGAGCCCTCGCCATTCAAGTTTCCGTTCCGTTCTTTCATGAACAACCTCCAAAAACAAACATAAAAAAAGCCTCCGACAAGGAGGCCGAAACCTAAGATGGGTTGATAAATTCTCGGGGTGGGGACCTCCCCGTCACCGACACTCCCGGCCCGGCGGCCGGGAGCTTCACATTATCATGCGGCCTGTGTCGGTGCGGTGAGGCGTTGGGCGTGACATCGTTCTGATATCTTTCTTTTTTTCCGGCGGAGAATCTATCACGGAAGCGCGCGGGTTGTCAACAACCTCATCTGTTTTCTTTGACCACGCGGAACCCGGTGCATCCAGGACTCGCGGGCCGGGGGGCGGCCGCCGGGTCTGCGGGACGGTCGGCGCTGCCGCCGAGCGTCTTGGCCGCGCCGTCGCGGCCCAGCACCCATTCGGCGACGTTGCCCCCGAGATCATAAAGAAGCTCCTCGCCCTCGTCGCCCCGGCCCTGGAAGCTCCCGACCTCCCTGAGCAGGGCGTCCGCCCCGCCGAGCTTTTCGAACTCCGCCTCCAGGCGGCGCGCGTCGTCCGGGTTCAGGGAATAACCGGCCCAAGAGTCGAGCGTATTTTCTTCCTCGCCTTTTGAGCCGAGGGATG
Organism: Candidatus Aminicenantota bacterium; assembly: GCA_016867615.1. Classification (GTDB taxonomy): domain Bacteria; phylum Acidobacteriota; class Aminicenantia; order Aminicenantales; family JAFGAV01; genus JAFGAV01. Next base: position 12,544 of record VGJG01000017.1, read on the forward strand.
CAAACTCGTCCTCGGTCGGCAGCCGCCAGGAGCTCCCCGTAAGATTCGATAACCAGGCGAGGTACGCTTTGGCCTTGTCGAAGGTGATTCCGTTGGCGGGATGATTCTCCGTTCCGGGCGGAATGTCATAAAGGGGGTCGAAGGCGGCATACTGGGCGCGCGTCACCTCGAAACGTCCGATTT
>VGJG01000018.1 GCA_016867615.1 Candidatus Aminicenantota bacterium
GGTTGTTGACCAGGACGACGGCCGACAGATTCTTGAGTCGGGCCACGGCGATGATGTTTTGGTGGGTCTGGAGGGTGATCCAGACATCGCCCTCCCGACTGCGGGCCATGACATCGCTCAGCAGATCGCTGGTGTAGCCGCCCCGGACTTCCCGGGCCAGATCCGGCCCTCCGCAGAGGACGCTCAAGCTCAGGGTACGGATGACTTCTTCCACGGTCATGCTCAACCTCTTTCTCCGGTTTTTTTCACCATCGCTCCCGGGAGGCCGCGGCCGGCGATGGGAGATTCCGCGTCGGTTCCATTGCCCCGGCGCGCATTCGCTCTCGCTATTTCCGCTGTCCTGACGGGACAATCGTCGAGGCTCGCCTCGCCGCGAACGACATCCTCGGCGAAGGTCAAGCAGGAGGGGGCGCCGCAGGCGCCGCAGTCGATCTGCGGCAGGTCGCCGTAGATTTCTTCCTTTTCCTTTCGTTTTTTGATAGCCACGGCCAGGTCGGCGTGGAGAGGACGGGGGGGGCGGGGTTCGACCTTGCCCTCCAGGAAGAAGAACCCGGAGGCGTATTTGCGGCGGACATGCCGGATGTCGGGGCAGGCCTTGATTTTTTCGTACTCCAGGGTCTCGATGAGCTTCAGGATCTTGTTGTAGGAGGAATAGATGTTCTCGACGTTCAGGGAGCCCCCGACGCATCCCTGGAGGCAGGAATAGGCTTCGATGAAATCGATCTTGTCCAGCTTGCCCCGCTCGATGTCGTCGAAGACCCTCAGGACTTCGGGCAGGCCGGAAACGGACAGGGAATTCCTCAGGCGCAGGGTCCGGCTGATGCCGTCCACGATCGCCCAGCCGATGCCCAGGGCGCAGATGCTCTCCAGGCTGCGGCGCTCGCCGCCGTGATCCTGCTGCTCCAGGCAGGCCAGGAGAGGACGGTAGATGTCCGCTATGGAGATGGCCCCGTCGAGCCAGGAGCGCCCCTTTTCCGCGGGTTGCATGATGGACACCGTCTTGGCCGGGCAGGGGGTGAGATAGAAGGTTCCGATGTCCTGGTCCGGCAGGCCGAGCTGCGCCGCCGTCCGCTGCTTGATCTCCCGGGCCGCCAGTTCCCGGGGAGTCTCGATGGGCAGGATTTGGTCGATGAGATTGGGGTAGCGGACCTGGATGAGCCGGACGATGGCCGGGCAGGTGTTGGAGATGACGGGTCTCGGTCCCCTGTAATCCGCGAGGAACTCCTGGATGGCGAAGCTGACTTCACCGCAGGTCTGGGCCAGGTCGTGGGCGTCGTCGAAGCTGAGCGTTTTCAGGGCGCCCAGGATGCGGTCGGGGTAGATCTCCGGGCCGAATTGGGCGTAGAGGGCCGGAGAGGGAATGGCGATCGTGTAGCGGAATTTCGTCAGGTCTCCGAAGGCATTGGTCAGCGGTTGAATGGCCCGGCTGGGACAGGCGTTGAGGCATTCGCCGCAATCGATGCACTTGTCCTCCAGGATGACGGCTTTTTTCTTTCGGACGCGTATGGCCTGGGTGGGGCAGAGACGCAGGCACCGCATCGCTCCCCGGCACCGGGCGGGGTCGACGCTCAGGGAATGAAAATAGCGGTTCACGGCTCCTCCCCTTGTCCGCTCAGCCGGATGACGATGCGCAGCCTCGTGCCGCGTCCCAGCGCCGACTCGATGTCGAACGCATCCGCGTTCCGCTTGATGTTCGGCAAGCCCATGCCCGCGCCGAAGCCCATCTCGCGCATCTCGGGTGTGGCCGTGGAATAGCCCTCCGTCATGGCCTTGCCGATGTCGGCGATGCCCGGTCCCTCGTCCGCGGCTTCGATGAGGATGGCCCGGGGGGAGAGGTCGAGGCGCAGACGGCCCCGGAGGGCGTACATGACGATGTTCATCTCCGCCTCGTAGGTGGCGATGGCCGTGCGGCGGATGAGTTCGGGGGAGATCCCCAGCTCTTGAAGGATCTCCTTGATCTCGATGGACACGCGGCCGGCCTTGTTGAAATCCCCTCCGGCGATGTCATACGCCCGGGTGAGGACCTCGTCCTGAGCGGCGGCGGGCGGAGAGGGGCTTACGGTCTGGACCAGGCCTCGCAGGCCTTTCTCGTACAGAAGCCCGCAGGCGGGAAACATCATGAGCGACGTGGCCAGCAGGGGAAGCTTTTTCCTGGAGGCCAGGTCCAGGCTCTCGTCATCAGGCTTTTTCCCCCGGACGAAGACCAGGCCTCCGGCCTCGATGATATCCGCCGTGCGGACGGCCTGGATGTTGGCCAGACCGGTCAGGAGGAGCAGGCCCGGCTGCCCGAAGGCCAGAACGTCGCTCATCAGGTCCGAGGCTCCCACGGCGTACACCTCCCGGTCGAGAAACTCCAGGCCGTTCAGCACCTCGGCCTGAAGCGCGTCTCGAACGTCTCTCAAGGTCATGTCAGCTGTGGCTCGGTTTGGCGGCTTTTTTGATGACCAGGGGTCCCTTGCGGATGACCCTCTCCGAGGGCGTGACGGTCGTCGGACAATTCTCCCAGCAAGCGCCGCATCCGTTGCACTTCGTGACGTCAATATAACGGGCCTTTTTCCGGACCTTGACCTTGAAGTTCCCCACGAAACCCGAAACGTTCTCGACCTCGCTCAGGGTCAGGAGCTCGATATTGGGGTGTTTGCCCAACTCGCTCATCTTGGGCGTGAGGATGCAGGCCGAGCAATCGAGCGTGGGAAAGGTTTTATCGAGCTGGGCCATGTGGCCGCCGATCGAGGGTTCCTTCTCTACGAGGTAGACTTTCTTGCCCGAGTTGGCATAGGTCAGGGCGGCATGAATGCCGGCGATTCCCCCGCCGATGACCAGCACTTCGGGCCTGACGGGGACTTCCTTCCTGGTCAGCGGGTCGTGCAGGGCCACGCGGCGCACGGCCGCGGAGATCAGGGCCTTGGCCTTCCGGGTGGCCTGCTCGGGATTTTCGGTGACCCAGGAGACGTGCTCCCGGATGTTGGACATCTGGAAGTAAAAAGGATTGAGTCCGCCGGAGGTTGTCGCCCCGCGGAACGTGGGCTCGTGCATCAGGGGGGAGCAGGAGGCCACCACCACCCGGTTCAGACCGTGATCCTTGATGTGCTGCTTGATCAATTCCTGGCCCGGGTCGGAGCACATGAATTTGTACTCCTGGGCGACGACCACATCGTCCAGCCGGGAAGCGAAGGCGACGACTTCGGCGACGTTGACCTTCCCGGCGATGTTGGTGCCGCAGTGGCAGACGAAGACTCCTATTCTCGGCCGTCCGTTCTCAGACATGCTGTCCTCCGTTCCGGATTTTTGACCAGAAACCTCCGAGGGGGATGACGGAGCGGGAGAAGCCGAGGTCGTCCCGGGACAACCCCAGCGCCAGCCCCATCAACTGGCTGAAGAAAAAGACGGGAATCTTGACCTCCTCCTTGTAGGTCTTGACGATCTTGTCCTGGAGGAGTTCGAGGTTGAAGAGACAGAGGGGGCAGAGAGTCACGATGGCGTCCGCCCCGCGCCTTTTGGCTTCCCTGAGCAGAAGATGATTCAGGCGCAGGCCGACATTCTCGATCGTGCCGGTCAGGAGGCCTCCGCAGCAGCGGGTCTTGGCCGAATAGGGCACGGCCTCGGCGCCCAAGGCCTCCATCAGCGAGTCGAGCGTCGTCGGATGGTCCGGGTCGTCGAAGTCGGTGAAAGGACGAACGAGCTGGCAGCCGTAATAGCAGGCCACTTTGAGGCCGGAGAGCCTGCGGACGACCTTTTTCCGGACCGTGTCCAGGCCGATGTCCCGGACCAAGACCTCCAGGGGGTGCTTGACTTCGACCCGCCCCTCGTAGGCGCATCCGGCGCCTTTCAGTTTTTCCAGCAGCTTCCGCGCTTCGGGCCGGCCGCTCCTCAAAAAGTTGTTGGATTTTTTGAGCGTCAGGTAGCAGCCGGCGCAGGGGGCCAGGATGTCCCGGCCCATTCTTTCGGCCAGGGAGAGGTTGCGGCCGCAGACGGCCGTGGCCATGTCCCCGTCCACGGAAAAATAGGCGGTCGCGCCGCAGCAGTTCCAGTCGTCGAGCTCCTCCAGGGGAAAGCCGATGGCCTTGAACACCGGAAGGATGGATTCCTCGTAATGCTTGGAATTCTCCTTCAGGGAGCAGCCGGGGAAATAGGCATAGCGGTTCATTTGCCGTTCTCCTTGATGGCCTTGACGAGAGCCCGCAGCTGTTTCCGGTCTTTGATGCGATTTCTTTTCAGGCCCATCCGGCCCGTTTTCAGGAGCTTCCATCCCAGGGGAGTCATCTTGAGCAGGCTGAGGGGTTTGAAGGATTTGAGGTAGAGCCTGAGGATGAGCCGCATCTCCGAGTTGCGGCCGTCGCGGGCGATGAGCCGGGTCATTTCCTTGTCCAGGACGGGAATCGAAAAACGGCGGGGATAGGCCTTGTTCTCTATGGCCTCCCGCCTCACGGCGTACATGACGTCGGTGATCTTGATCATGGACGGGCAACGGACCTGGCAGGTGTAGCACGAGGAGCAGAGCCAGACGGTGAAGCTTTTCAGGGCTTCGTCCCGGAACCCGTTCTTGATGAAGCCGATGATTTGACGGGGAGGATGGTCCATGTACACGGACATGGGACAGGAGCTGCTGCAGGTTCCGCACTGGATGCACCGCTCGATCTCATCACAGTGGGACTGCTGTTTGACCCGTTGGAGAAAACCCGTGTCCAGCTCGTTCTCATACTTGACCTTGCGCTGGATGTCCATGAAACCTCCTTTGTTTGGAATGGCCTGTGGGACGGGAGCGGCGAACGGGCGGAACCCGGGAAGATGGTGCAAACGTCGGGGCGGGAATTTCCGGGAAAGCCGGATATGCACAGGCTCTCATGCGCGGCAGCCAGAGAAATGCAGCAGCCTGACGCGTCCGGCTTTCACCGGCCATGGACTCCTGCATCATGAACAAGACATTATGGGAAATGTAAGGAATCTCCCATAATGAGAAGGAATTCTATTTCCACGTCCGCGACCGTGTCAACAGGTTTCTTCGGCGCCGGGAAGCGATGCGCGTTTTTCATCCTATGGGAGAAGTCGAGATAAAAAAGCGGCTTCCGGGCGACCCCCCCGCTGACCCAGACGACGGCCGCCCGGATTTACGCCGGGCCGGTAGGGGTTGCTTTGGGGCTTGATATTCTATTAAAATTAGGTGAAAATACGCCTGGAAACGGAAGGAGGACCCATGGGAAGAAAATGCCTGTTTGCCGTCGGCGCCGTCGCTTTCCTCTTGACCCTGACGAGCTGCACACACAAACCCGAGGAAAGTCTTCTCAAGAGCTACTTCCACGCCATTGTGCTCAACGACGTCACCACGCTGTCGTCCATGGCCATCGAGCCTATGATGATCGAATCGGACTCCTGGAAGATCACGGCCGTCACCGAGGAAAAGGTCGAAGCGGCGTTCCTCCCGGAGCTGAACAAGACGGAGCTTGAGCTGAAAAAGCGGATGGAAGACCACATCGGGCCCACCCTGGACGCCAAGGACCAGCTCGACGCGGCCCAGGACGAGCTGAAATACAACCGCTCCCCGGCCATGAGGAAGAAAGTCGAGGACCTGAAGACGGCCTACGACGCCATCTTCGAGGAGCACAAGCAGTTCCAGAAGAACTACAACGAGGCCAAGGCCGCCGCCGCCCAGGAAGAGGAGATCACCAAGTTCTCCCTGGGGGCGGGAGACATCCCCAACGCGCGCAGCCTGAGCGGCGATGTTCATTCCAAGCAGGTCGAGGTCGAGGCCGTCAAGGAAGGGCAGGGGAAGAGTTACCGCTTCTACATCCGCCAGTACGTCCTCAAGGACGTGGAAGCGGAGGCCAACTTCCGCGGGAGATGGATCATCATCCGGATCGAGCCCATCCTCTGATCCGGGGCTTGAACCGGGCTCTTCCGCGGCGGGCGACTTTAAGGTAAAATCTCCCTGTTTGTCGGGCCGTTAGCTCAGTGGTAGAGCACCGCCCTTTTAAGGCGGGTGTCGCTGGTTCGAGCCCAGCACGGCTCACCATCATCGGCCCCTGTCGTCTAGCCAGGTCTAGGACATCGCCCTTTCAAGGCGGTAACACGGGTTCAAATCCCGTCGGGGGCGCCAAGCTCATCCGACCGATTCTCTTCCTCCCGGTCGCGCCCTGAACGCCCCGCGTCCTCCATCCTTACCCCTGCGTCTGCCGCGCCGTTCGGTTCCCTGAAACGGAGCAGAGCGCCCGGGGTCAGAAGACGACCTCTACCGATTTGATCTCCAAACGGCCGAATTCCAGCTCCAGGGAGTCGCCCGAGAGCGGCAGCCGCCGCAGGCGGCGCTCCAGAAGGTCGAGGAGGTGCGCCTCCCGCGGAGCGCGGAAGAATCTCAGGCGGGCTTTCCCCGCCTCGCCCTCGGCCTCGTACAGGCGGAGGACGACGCCCTCCCGGTCCTCGGCTTTCTTCGCCGCGGCGAGGACGATGTGGGACGGCTCCGCCGAGAGGAAGGAAAACGTCGCGGGCAGCGCGCCGGGATGCCGGTCCAGAGGCCGGACGAGAAGAGGGGTGTTGAACTCGTATCCGCGTCGGACGGTGTCGGCCTCCTGCCAGGTGCCGGCGTGAGGATAGAGGGCGTAGGCGAACTCGTGGCGGCCCCGGTCGGCCATCGGGTCGGGGTCGAGCGGCGAGCGGAGCAGGGTCAGTCGCATGACCCGGCCTTGAACGTCGTGTCCGTACTTGGACTCGTTGAGCAGGCTCAAGCCGTAGGCGCCGTCCGAGAGGTCGGCCCAGCGAAGGGCGGGGACCTCGAACCGGGCCCGCTCCCAGTCCGTGTCGCGCGAGGTCGGCCGGCCGATGAAGGCGAAAGGGATCTCGTAGAAGGCTTCCCGGCTCGAGACGGCGACCGGGAAGGCGGCCTTGAGCAGGACGTGGTCCTCCCACCAGTCGGCTTTCATCCGGATGTCGACCTGCGGCACTCCCGCGGCCAGGACGATCTCCTGACTGAAGAACGAGGAGGGGAAGTCCGAGGTCGGCGCGCGCCGGGCCTTGGACAGCCCGAGAAAATCCTTGTCGACGACGATCGATGCCAGGACCGGTCCCGACCTCCCGATCCTCACCTCCCGGGCTTCGTCCAGGGTCCATTCCCGGCCCGTGTACTTGATGTTCCAGGCGTCCCAGCGGTCGGGGATATCCTCCAGGAGCTGAAGGCGGTTGGCCTCCTCCCCGGGGGCGAGGACCTCCCGGCGGTTCCGCTTGTCATAGAGACGGCGGATGTTGCCGCTCTCCGGATTGACCTCGACGATGAAATACTCGTTCTCCAGGGTCGTGCCCTCGACCCGGAGCGCCCCCGCCTCCGCTCCGGGACCCGCCGAAAAGCCCTCCGCGGGCCGCAGCCAGTAGACCCGGCAGCCCATGGCCGGAACGCTGCGGGCCAGGAAGGAGACCTCCCGGCCCGAGGGCTCGGGCTGGCAGGGGATTTCCCGGCCGCCGTCATCGTAGAGCCTCGCCCCCCGGGCGAGCTCCGCGTCGAGGGGAAGGACCGCCAGCCCATCCCTCTCCCAGGCGAGGGTGTTGAAGACGAGGAAGGGCCGGCCCTCCGGCCCCCGGTCGGTGGCGATGCGCGAGCCGAGGACGTCCAGCGCTTCGTCCCGGGCGCCGGCGGCCAGGGAATGCGCTTCGATATAGGCCTCCTTGGCGTCACGGAAAACGGCGTTGAGGCTCGAGCCGGGGAGGATGTCGTGGAACTGGTTCATCAAGACCCTCTCCCAGGCCCGGAGGATGTCCGCCCGCCGGTAGGGGCCTCCCAGGAGGCCGGCCAGGGAAGACAGCTTCTCGGCGTCGGCCAGCAGGACTTCGGATTTCCGGTTGAGGCGCTTCGTCTCCGCCTGGGTGGTGAACGTCCCCTGGTGATATTCCAGGTAGAGCTCGTCCTTCCAGACCGGGAGGGCGGCCAGGACGGGCTCGGGGATCCGGGAGAGATAGCCCTGGAAGGTCGTCTGCTCGAGCCGGGGAAAGATCCTCTGCCGGCTGAAGGACCGCGCCCGGTCGAGCATCTCCCGGTTCGGCCCGCCGCCGTGATCGCCCAGGCCGTAGAGGAGGAACGGGGTCCGGAGCCCGGTGTTTCTCTCGAAAAGCCTCAGTCCGTTCAGCAGCTCCTCGGACTTCAGCTCCCCCACATAGCCCGAGGGGGGAAAGTAGGTCAGGAGGCGCGTGCCGTCCGGCCCCTCCCACCAGAAGAAATGGTAGGGGAAGACGTTGGTGTCGTTCCAGGAGATCTTCTGGGTGACGAAGGCCTCCAGGCCGGCTTGGCGGTAGATCTGGGGCATGTTCCAGTTGTAGCCGAACGAATCGGGATTCCAGCCGACCTTGACCTCGACGCCGAACCGCTCCTGGAAATACCGTTTGCCGTAGAGGAGCTGGCGGACGAAGGATTCGCCGTCGATCAGGTTGCAGTCGGGCTCGGCCCACATGCCGCCCACGATCTCCCAGCGGCCCTCCTTCACTTTTCGCCGGATGCGCTCCATGAGTTCCGGGTGGCGCTCTTCCATCCAGCGGTAGGCCTGGGCCTGGCTCTGGATGTAGACGACCTCGGGGTAGTCCTCCATGTTGTCCAGGATCGTGGCGAACGTGGCCCGGGTCACGGCGACGGTCTCCATCCAGCGCCACAGCCAGGCCAGGTCGATGTGGGCGTTGCCCGCCGTGTAAACGGTCCTCTCCCGGGCGAAGGCGGCCGCGGCCGCGGTCTTCTTATAAAAGGAGGAGAGGGCGGCCGCCGTCGCGGACGGGTCGCTTCCCTGCAGGGCCCGGAGGTCGAAATCCTCCAGGGCCCGCCTGAAGTCCGCCTGCATCTTCTTGAAGCCGGCCGTTGCCTCCAGGCGCCGATATTGAGGAGAGACCGGCCGCACGAGCCTGGCCGGGAGCTCGGGCTCGGGGAGGAGGTTGAGCAGCGCGGCGCCGGCTTTCATGTCGATGAGGAAGCGGCCCACGGGCTCGAGCGCCTCTTCCAGGGCGTCCGAGAAGAAGCGGGAATCCTGCAGAACGAGATAGGTCCCCGGCTCCGCGTCGGCCCGGGACAGGAGGGGATGCTTGCCCAGGTTTTCGAGGCGGAAAACGAGGTGGAGGTTCTCGCCCGCCCTCGCCGCGCCGGTCAGGTTCAGCTCCAGCGGCAATGATGCTCCCTGGTTGCCGAAGTCCAGGTCGAAGGCCCGGACTTCCCGGCCGTCGACGAAGAATCGGCCGCGGAAGAGGCCGACGCCGCGGAAGTGACAACGGAGCTCGAGCGGCCGGCCCTGGAGGCCGACCCCGGCCAGAGAGCCGGGCGTCTTGAACTCCCGGCGAAGCCAGAACGCCTTGTGGCGTATCCCGCGTCCCGGCCGGTGGACTTCCCATCCCGGACCGGAAAAGGCCTCCCTCTCCGTTCCCGCGTCGTCGCGGGGAGTCCATTCCCAAGCCCCGAGGGAATTGTCGGCCGCTTTCTCGATGAAGGCCATGCGCTCCAGCGCGCCCTCCGGGCTCCCGGCAGACGCGACGCTCAGGACCAGGACGGCGGCCAAAATCGGAGAGAGGAAGCATTTTTTCAGAGTCATGGAGTCACCCCCGAAAATCATATCAACCCCGTCCGCCGGCCGTCAACGCTGCCGTTGGGGCGGAGCGGGGGCGTTCCCGTCGGCGGCCGCCGGCGGGATCAGAAGCGGCTTTTCTGCCGGGTCAAGAGGGACTGGCATCTTTCAGGAAGTATCCGGAGGCTCTCCCCTTGCCTTATTCCTGCGCCTCCACAGGCGATAGGCCAGAGCCGCCGGCGATTGGTAAAAAGCGATGATGACCGGAGAAAGGATCGCCCAGATCAGGTTGAAGTTGGATATCGTCAGCCAGAGGGAAAAAGCGAGCCCCCCGGCCGAGAGCAGGACCGCCGCGGCAAGCCATAGAACCGATGCCGTTTTTCTCATCCGCCTCGTGTCCATGTCATGGCCCGAGGCTTTCCCGCCGGGCCTTCCGGATTCCGCTTTTCCGTCCCCTTCCCGACGGGGCTGAGCGGAAGCTTTAACTGGCCTTGCGGTTGACGATTTCCAGGTTCTCAAGGCCGTGCTTCTCGATCTCCGAGGCGTACTTGCGCCGGATGGGCTCCTCGATGTCCCTGATCTCCTCCCAGCTCATGGCCTCGACGGATTCCTGTCCGTGCTTCCGGTACAAGTCCCGGCTGGTCAGGCGCTGGACGATCTCGTCCCAGAAGCTGTTGTCGAGGAAGTCGTCCAGGTACTCGTTCAGCTCCTCGGCCTGGGAGAATTCCTGGGAGGGATAAACGACGCCCGTCTCCGCGTCCATATCCAGGGCCTGGGCCAGCCCGTAATCCTTGGCCAGGGCGAAGAGATAGCTCTCCAGGTCGTCGAAGCGGGAGACGGGGCGGTTGGAGCGGAAGTTGTTGACCACGAAATTGCCCAGGTAGACCAGCTTCAAGAGGTCCTCATATTGTCTGGCGTTGAGCCGGATCGTTTCCGTCATGTCCTGTCCTCCATAGCGCCCGCGTATTATATCATGGCCCCCGACCGGAAGCCCGCATCCCTCCCCGGGGGCGGAAGTTGCGTTTTCTTTTCTTTTCTGAAAATATAAAGGGTGAAAGGAGCGAACGATGCATCTCCAGCGCAAGGATTGGCCGAACGTCTTGACGGCGATTATGCTCGCCGGCCTGCTCGTGCTTCCCGCCTGCACCAGCCGGGAGAAGGCGGCGGAGGAAATGGCGGAAAGGATGATAGAGAAAGCCACGGGCGGCAAGGTCGATGTCGACCTCCAGGGCCAGAGCGTGAAAATGACCACCGAGGAGGGCACTGTCTCCTGGGGCGAGGCGTCGGAATGGCCCGGGGACATACCCGGCGATGTGCCCCGCTTCGCGGAGGGCAAGGTCACGGGCGTCATCAGGTCGCACGGAGCCGAGACCAAGAATTGGAGCCTCGTCCTGGGCGGCGTGGAGGAAGGAGCCCTGACCCGATATGCCGAGACCCTCAAGGCCGACGGGTGGGAGATCCTGATTTCCATGCAGATGGCGGAAGGGGAATCCGTATCGGCCAGGAAAGGCGGGATGACCCTGACCCTGGGGGCCAACAGGGCGGAGAAGACGGGTACGTTTCACGTGGCGATCAATCCGGAATGAGGCCGGACCCTGCGGGCCGCCGGGCTATCGATCCAGGAGCAGGGTCTCGCCGATATTCATAAGACGGAAAACGTCCTCTTCCAGGCCGGCTTCTTTTAGCGCCCGCCGGAGATAAAGGGGCGGCTCGGCCATCGGCTCCGAGGGGGGGATGGGGCTGAGGGCGAAGGTGCCCCAGTGCATGGCTATCGAAGTTCGGGCCCCCAAGTCAAGATGGGCCCGGACGGCCTCGGGGGGGTCGACGTGCACCGCCCTGATCAGATGCCGGGGGCTGTAAGCCCCGATGGGCAGGAGCGCCAGCCGGACGGGTCCCGTCCGGCGGCCGACTTCCTCGAAATGGGGGCCGTAGCCCGTGTCCCCGGCGAAATAAATCGAGCCGCGTCCGGTTTGGATCGCCCACCCGCACCATAAAGACTTGTCGCCGTCGAGCAGGCCTCGGTTGGAATTGTGTCGGGCGGGAACAGCGCGGATGAGGACCGGCCCCAGAGGCGATTCCTGCCACCAGTCGAGCTCCGAGACGCGGAAAAGACCCCAGGAGGCCAGCAGCCGACGGTGGCCGAGGGGAACGAAAACCCTGGGCCCGTCTCCCAGACGACGGAGCGTATCCCTGTCCATGTGGTCGTAATGGTTGTGGCTGAGGAGGACGGCGTCGACCCGGGGAAGATCCTTGAAGTCCAGGCCGGGCGGCACGAGGCGCTCGGGACCGATGAACGGCAGGGGGGAGGCGCGGCGGCTGAAAACGGGGTCGGTCAGGACGTTCAGGCCGTCGACCTGGACGAGAAACGAGGAGTGGCCGATCCAGGTGACTTGGATGCGCTCCGGGTCGGGTGAATGGATCCGCGCGAGGTCCGGCGCCGCGACCTCGGGCTTGAAATCTCCGGCCAGCAGATCCGCCGGGACGGCCGGCGGGTCGGCCGGGTCGAGGGCCAGGTAACAGCGGATCAAGCCCCAGAGATTGTGGGTCGGGCCGTAGGGGACGTTGAGGAACGATTTCGGGCCGTGATGGGGAGGCGCCGTTTCCTCCCGCGGGGCGAATTCGAAGGCCGCGCAGGCCGTGAGCAGAAGCGCGATGAGCGCGGCCGCGGGGAGCTTGAACACGGAACGGTTTTTTTGAACCATGGCCGGAGCCAATATACCACACTATGCGCCCTCCCTAGAATGAGGGAGGGCCAAGGAAGCTGTCTTCGGCAATCTGATTTGTTGGCTCTCTTCCATTTCGTGTGGCTCAGCCGGCCTCGGCAGGCCTTTTATCCGGACGATATCGCCGAGCCGGGTTGAGGCGCCGGAATCGCCCCTTGCCCCCTGGGGAACCAGTCCCGGCGGTTCCCCCCGTCGGCAAGCCGACGGGACCCCCCTCCGCTATGGGGGCTTCAGGGCGAATCCGGCGCCTTAAG
>VGJG01000019.1 GCA_016867615.1 Candidatus Aminicenantota bacterium
GTAAAGCTGGGTCATGAAGTAGGGGTTGAAACGGTAAAAATCGATCAGCTCGCAAGCGGAGTCGATCTCGGCCTGATGGGCGGTCTTGGACTGGCCGAGCATGGTCGCGCCGTTGAGGACAAAGCGGTATTTCGTGGCCAGGAGCTCGGCCGCCCGCAGGAAAATGGCCGCCCGCGAGACCCAGTCCATCTCCGACCAGTCCTTCCAGGCTTTGCGGGCCGCTTCGACGGCCATCTCGACTTCCTTGGCCCCTGCCTTGTGGTACTTGGCCAAGAGATGGCCGTGGTCGTGCGGGCAGCGGCAGTCGGCCAGGTCGCCCGTCTTGACCTCCCGGCCGCCGATGACCAGGGGGATCTCGATCTGTTCCGAGAGCATCTTCCGGAGCTGGTCCTTCAGGGCTTTCTTCTGGGGCGTCCCGGGCGCGTAGCTCAGGATGGGCTCGTTATAGGGGACGGGAATCTTCACCATGCCGTTCATGAAATCCTCCTCGAAAATCGGTCGATGACGCTTTATTATAAGGAATGACGCCCCGGCGTTCAACCGCCCATCTCCCTATCCTCCGACTGTCCCAATTACCGGCGATTCGGCCGGCTTAGGCAACCCCCGAAATGATTCAGCGGAAAAGCAGCGAGCGGATGATGCGGTCGGCTTCGTCGCGGTCGAAGCTCGCGGCGGGGGCGACGTAATGCGTCTCGTGAGCGACGCTCCCGGACCGGCGGATCCGGACGAGGGCTTTGATCGGGGCGCCCTCCCAGGCGTATTGATAAGAGAATGAAGCCGTGAAATCGCCTGCTTCTCCGGCCGCGATCTCGCCGCGCTCGATGCCGGACATGTCCGGGAACCGGTCGCGTAGCTTGGCGATCCTATTCTCGCGGTACTGCTCCGCGCTCAGCTCCGTCTCGTCGCGGCCTAGGAAGGCGCGGCTCACGAACGCCAGCGCTTGGACGGAGCCGTCCGGCTTTGACTTGGCGAGACGGATGAGGTCGGATTTCATCAGCGCCGCCGGCTTGAACTCCGCGGGGGCCGAGATCATCAGGCGCGCGTCGGAGAGCCAATGGACGGTCCAGACGCCGGAGGTCTCGACCGCCTCGACGGCCTTGCGCATCATCTCGACGGCGCCGTCCAGCGACGCGTGCCGTTCGGTTTCGGCCGCGGAGTAACGAACGGGAGCGACCATGATGCCGCCCCGAGTCTGGGCCATCATGTCGTATCCGATCCACAGGTGTTCGAGGATGGAGAGGGGGCTCTTCGTCACGGACGGAAAATCGGGACGGGGCGGCGCCCAGGAAAAACACCAGTTCGCCGACAGGACGGCCCTGTCTCCCGTCCGGAAGAACTCGTATTTGCGAAGCGCTTTCTTGAGAGAGGCCTTCGCCTCCCCGAGCGTCCGCGACTTCGCCGCCGCCCCGGCCGCGTCCGCTTCCTTGATCAGCGCATCTAGCTTTATGTCGGTGATGAGGAGATGGACCTCGACCGGCAGGTCGGCGTAGACTTCCCTTGCGTCCAGCTGCTGAGAGCTTGGACTCGAGGCCGGCGCCGGACCGATTATCGTTACAAGCAGCGAAGCGCAGAAATAGATAAGCGGCTTCATCCTCATCGCGTCCTCCCTCGCCCTAGTTCTATCGTTGCTTGAGATGCCATTCCAGGACTTCGAAGTAAAAATCGTGCTTGGACTCGCCGATGGTTATGGCCACTGTATACATATAAGGATAGGTGTCGGGGGCGGGAACGACCTTGAGATACCGCCGCCCCAGTGGGGGATGCCGGCGAACTTCGTCTCGGAGCGGGGCTCGACGCTGCCGAGAGCGGTTGTCAGGCCGAGCTCGACTTCGTCCAGACAGATCGTGACCCGGGCCGCGGTCGTGTTCCAGACCGTCAGCGTCTTTGGTCGGTTGTCGACCAGCCTCCCGGCGGAGTTTTCGCCGAGCCGGAAGAGATTCCCCCCGATGTTGATGGAGGAGGCGCGCCAGGCGCCGTGCGCGCCCTGCGTGATCCGGACGATCAGGTCGTGCCAGATATGCGGGTAGGTCAGCCACTGGGTTTTTCCCTTGAGGTCGCGAATGCCGGGCGTCCCGCCCCGGCCGTCCCACTTCGCCGTTCCCTCGTAATCCCAGGTTACGCCGGTCCGGTCCCAGAGCTTGAAGGCTGCCCTGACTTCGTTCTTGTCGCCGGTGAGCTTGACTTCGGAGCCGCAGTTGGGGTCGTTTTTCCAGCTCTGCCCGACGACCTTGTAGACGGCCGCAACGGCGTCGTCCGCGGCCGGCGGGGGAGGATCGGACAGGTCGACCGGCGGAAGAGGGGGCGGATCGGCGGGAGGCGGCTGGATCGGCGGCTGAGGCGGCGGCGCCAGGGAGGCGAAGAAGTCGGGCGCTTGATCCGGCTTGACGCCTGTCGCCATCGCCATGACGTTGTCGTACATGTTCTCTAGGCCCCAGGCGAATTGCTGCGCGGCATTTTGCTTGCGCTGGACGACGTCGTCGGCCTCCCAGCGTTCCTGGGCGGCCTCCAGGTCGATGAGCTCGAACAGGGTCTTTCGGACCCTGCTCACCAGCCTCTGCCATATCTTTTGGTTTTCCGAGTCGTGCGGAGCATAGCGGAGAAGGTTGCCAAGCGAGTAGCCCAGCACACGGGGGGTGAACAATCGCGCCGCCACGGCCGGGCTGAGCTTGTTTGGATCCACGCCCTTCATGACGTCGCCGAGGTAGACGTCCCGGGTGTAGATGGCGAACTTGTACAGGAGTTGGTCGTCGGTCAGATCGTCCGCCGCGACGGCGGACGGCGAGACGGCCAGGAACGATAAAAGAACGCAAGCAAAGCCCTTCTTCATACGGCGCTCCCTTTTTTTGTTCTTGGTGTGGCCCTATGTTAAGGGAGTCCTCCTCCGCCCGTCAAGACGGAATAATTCCGGGGACAACGTCATCGGCGCTTTCGAACGCGGAAATCCGGTCCTCCATGGCTATGCTGGCCGCCCACCGTTCCTGCCGCAGCTCGATCTGCGGCTCCTGCGCCTTTAAGGTCAACGGCCGCAACGTGCTTTTCCAGCAGACGGCCGACCTGGCCGAAAAACTGCTGGATAAAGGAGTGACCGTCGAAGTCCTCGCCCTACCCGACGAGGTCAGCGGCTTCCTGCGTTATGCGAGTCGGATCCGAATATTCGAACCGGATCCGTTTGCGCCTTGAATCACCTTCCGCCCTATTTTTCGACGAACAGCGTGCCGTCCTTGATGCCGCCGGTCGCGTCGATGGAGTAGCCGGCGGCCTTGAACAAATCGAGGGCCTGGGACTTGGTTAGGTCGCCCGCCTCCTTAAAGGAGACGCTCTTGAATCCGGGGCCGGACTTGGCCTTAGCGACGACGAAGTCCAGGCGGCCAGGGCCGTTATGGAGGAAGATGATTTCGTCCCGGTCTTCGGCGTCGCCTTTCATATTGTAAGCCTGGCCGGTCTGGGCCACACAGATCATGCTGCCGTCGCCGAGGCGCTTGAATTCGTGGTAGGTGCGGGCGATCTTCTTACCGGCCCTCTCCGTGAATGTTTCGCTGATATAGTATTCCGCATCGAGATCGAACCGGCCGTTCCCGACCATGTGGTCTCCGGCCTTGGCCCCGGGTCCGAAGCCGTCTTTCTTAAGAGTATCGTCCCAGCCGAATGTGATTTTGCCGCCCGACTTCTCGACGAATCCCTGGTAACCGGCCAGCATCATTGTGCCCTCGAAACGGCCGTCCCGGTTGTCCGGGTTCATGATGTCGAACTGCACGGTGGCGATGAACGTCGCCGGCGGCGTTACCAGGCCCATGATGGGCATGCCTTCGTAGGCGTTGACGGCGGCCTCGTTCGGGTTATAAAGCCGGGTCCAGGCGTCCGACATATCGGAGATATTCTTCATGCCGGACGCCTTGGCCGGAGCGGCGGGAGGGGACTCATGTTCAGCTGCTGCCGGCGGAGTGACGGAAACGGATTCCGCGGGGGACGCCGGTTCGGAACCGCCGCCGCAGGCTCCCAGCGAAACTGTGGCAAACAGAAGCCCAATGACGAATAGATGATGATTGTTCATAATACTCTGACTCCTATCAATTACAGATTAAATCTGAAATCGTTTCAAGTCAATGACCCCGCGGCAAGCCGCGGGGCATCAAGAGCGCAGCTTCAAAGCCAACTGCGCAGGCCCGTACTCTAGTTCACGGTGACTCTGGATATGTTTAGCATCCTCGCGGCGACCGTTCGTTCGACTTGATCCTCGGTCCAGTCGGAGTGGAAAGATCTGATGGCCTCGTAGAGCATTTGCCTTGCGGACAACCACATGCCGAGCGCTATTTCCAGCCGCTTCTCAGGCTTCATGTTCCGGTAAACACCGACCATGACGTCATCGACGCTTTCGAACGCGGGAATCCGGTCCTCCATGGCTATGGATGAGTATTTAGCATTCCGGAGAGAATCTCGCAACCGTTCGCCCTACGCCCTCCCCTGCCCCTCCCGGCGATCAAAAAGAATTTCCTTCTTGCGCTCGGCGTGAAATCTCCGGCCGCGAACTCGAAATCAACCCGTCCCCTTACAAAAAGAGAACATCCCGGCCGGGGACGAGATTCAAGAACTTGGGATCCGGCGGCCCGGGACCGCTCTCATCCTTCCGCCGCAACGGGGGCAGATCATCGGGTCCGCCTCGTAGACCTTGCGGATCATATCGGCCCAGCTCTTGGACGGGCTGCGCCGGACATCCTCTTCGACAATCCGCAGAGAGGACCCGGCTTTCCCTATTTTCCGGATCTTCCCTCGGTGGGTGTTGGCGTAGAGACCGTAGTAGCGGACCATGACTCCCCCCTGGAAGTGTCCCGCTGACCGCATCCTTTCTCTTGTCACCGTCCGGAAAAATCCTTATCATACGCCCGCCGAGAGAACGGAAACCGTCCGGCCGGGCCGCGGAGGCCAGGGGGCGGAGAACGGCCGTCGTGACCCGGGAAAGGAGGCCGGGATGTCCGCGAGGCTTAAGTCCGGGGCATGCCTCGCGGCTCTGCAATGCGAAAAAACGGGGGAGAAAAAAAGCTCCTGAGGAAATATCGAAGGACGGCGGAGACAAGGGGGAGGCGCGGCCCGGCTTTCGACCCTGAAAGAGCGGCCCTGCTCGTCGTCGACATGCAGGATTATTTCCTGGACCCGGAGTCCCATGCCCGGGTTGCGGGAGCGAAGCGGCTCCTGCGGAACGTCGCCGCCCTGGCCGAGGGCTTTCGCGGGAAGGGCCGGCCCGTCATTCTGACCCGCCATCTCAACACCCGGACGGACGCCGGGCTCCTCGGGAAATGGTGGAGCGAAACGATCACGGAAACCAATCCCCTGAGCCGGATCGCCGCCGGGCTGTCGCGCCTTCCCGGTGCGGACGTCGTCCGCAAGACCCAGTATGACGCCTTTCATCGGACGCCTCTGGAGCGGATGCTGAGGGCGCGCCGGATCTCCCAGCTCGTGATCGCCGGGGTAGCGACCCACCTTTGCGTCGAGACCACGGCCCGCTCGGCCTTCGTCAAGGGATTCCTCGTTTTCCTGCCGACGGACGCCACGGCTTCCTTCGACCGGCGGCATCACCAGGCGAGCCTGCTCAACCTGTCGCACGGGTTCGCCGCGCCCATGCTCACGAGCGAGATCATGGAACGGCTGGGGGGGGCGGGCCGTGCCCGTCGTTGACGTCGCCGTCATTGGGGCCGGCCCGGCCGGCGCGGCCGCGGCCGTCCAGCTCAAGCGGAGCGGCGTGGATTTCCGCCTCTTCGAAAAAGCGAAGACGGGCGGCCTTCTCCGCAATGCCCTCCTGGTCGAAAACTATCCCGGCTTTCCGCGGGGCGTGGCCGGGCCGGACCTCGTCCGCCTGATCGAAAGGCAGATGAAAAGGCTGGGGATCAAGGTCGAAAAGAACGAAGTCCTGAGAGTCGGCTTCCGGGGCGGCCTCTTCACCCTGAAAACCCTCAGGGGGGACCTGCGGGCGCGCGTCTGCGTCATCGCCTCCGGCACGGAGCCGCTCCGGCTTCCGCACGGGCTCATCCCCCCCGAATCCGAAGGCCGGGTCTGCTACGAGGTCGTTCCCCTGGCCCGGACGAAGGGCAAACGCATCGCCGTCCTGGGGGGCGGGGATGCGGCTTTTGACTATGCCCTGAACCTCGCCCGCCGGAACGACGTGGTCCTCCTCCATCGAAGCCGGACGCCGAAATGCCTGCCGCTCCTCCGCCGGAGGGCGAAGGGTCGCCCGCGCCTGACCGTTCTGGACGGAGCCGGCCTGGAGTCCGTGAGAAGGACGAAGCGGGGATTGATCTTGGGCCTAAAGCGGGGACGGCGGAGACTCATCCTCGAGGTTTCTTATCTGCTGGCGGCCGTCGGACGGAAGCCCGCCCTGGGCTTCGTGGCCGTCGGCCTCAAGAAGCGCGTCGCCGCGCTCCGGCGGGCGAAGCGGCTTTTCCTGGCCGGCGACGTGAAAAACGGGTCGTTCCGGCAGACCGCCATCGCCGCCGGCGACGGCCTGAGAGCGGCCATGGAGATCGCCAGCGGATTCATGAAGTGGCGGGCGGACTCCCGGCCGAGGGGGGACGAGGACGCGAACTCAAGTCCGCTCCGCGGGCCGGGGCGGCATCGGACGGGCCGGCGTCCCGGCATTTGAACGCCCCGCCGCATTTATATAGAATGGGAACGGAATCAACCTGAGGACGATGCCGGAATGATGAAGACACTCGCCCTGGCGGGCCGCGAGGACATCGCCCTCGTCTCGGTCGCCGAGACGCGAAGCGGACGGCTGGTCGAATTCGTGGAATCCCTCCAGCCGCCTTTTTCCCGCGAGGAGAAATGGATCCTGACGGTCTCCACGCTCGACGGCTGCCCCGTCCGCTGCCGCTTCTGCGACGCCGGGGGCCCGGCCCGGGGGACCCTGTCGAGGGAGGATATCCTCGAACAGATCGACCATCTCGTCAGGGGAAGATACCCCGACGGCGCGGTGCCGACGAAGAAATTCAAGATCCAGTTCGCGCGGATGGGAGAGCCTTCGCTCAACCCCCAGGTCCTCGAAGTCCTCGAGGACCTGCCCGGAATCTACGACGCGCCCGGCCTCATCCCCTCCTTCTCCACGGTCGCTCCGGCCGGGACGGAGGCATTCTTCGAACGCCTGCTCGATGTCAAGAACCGCCTCTACGGGCCCCGTTTCCAGATGCAGTTCTCGATCCACACCACGGACGGCGAGCTCCGGGACCGGCTCATACCGGTCAAGAAATGGCCTTTTGAAAAAATCGCCGCCTACGGGACGCGGTTCGTCGAGGGAGACGGCCGCAAGGTCACGCTGAATTTCGCCCTGGGGGACGGGATGCCCGTGGACCCCCGGGCGCTGTTAAGCTTCTTCCCGAGGGAGGCATTCCTGGTCAAAATGACCCCCGTGAACCCGACTCATGCGGCCGCCAGGAACGGAATCGCTTCCACCGACCGCTTCCTCGAAGAAACGGCCGCCCGGCTGAGGGACGCGGGCTACGAGGTCCTGGTCAGCATCGGTGAGCCCGAGGAGAACCGCATCGGGAGCAACTGCGGCATGTACATCAACCTGTTCCGCGGGCAAAAAGCCTCGGAAGCGGGCTACACTTACGAGCTGAGAAAACCGGGAACCCTGCACCCGGCGGCTTGACGGTTCCCCGGATCACTCTTTCTCCCGGCCCCCAGGTTTTCCCCGTGGGCATCGATGACCTCGACGGGGATGCGGTGCTTCTCCAGAACGGCTCCGATGTGGAGAAGCCCCAGGGGCGGGCTTACGGCCCCCGAGCTCTCGTCGTGAGGGACGCGGCAGTTCGGCTGCACGAGCACGATCAAATCACTCACTTAACGAGTCGTCTCCCTTCAGCCAGACACGTCGACCTGTTCCCGCGGCATCTTATCATGTTCCCGGACAAATCAGAATCCGCCGACCCCCTCCCGGCGCCGGAACGAGAAGACGGGCGGCCGGTACCCGGGCTGCCGCGCCTCGGTTGCATCGGGAGAGTCGACATGATAAAGTGAATTCTCCATTAAGAGCAAGCCGATCTGATTGGACCTGAAATCATTGGTTTTCATTCGGGATCATGACAAGAACCGCAGTGATCCTCGCCGCCGGGATGGGGACACGCCTGCGCTCCGTGGTCGGCTTCAGGCCCAAGGGGCTTCTGCCCTGGGAGGGGGGAACCCTCATCGGCCGTTCCCTCGGCCTCCTGGCCGGGGCCGGGATCACCCGGGTTGTTATGGCCGTCGGGTTCGAGTCCGACCAGTATCGCCGGTCCCTTGAAGGAGCGCCCATTCCGGTGGAATACGTGCTCAACCCCCACTTCGCCCGGACGGGCAGCATGCACTCCCTATCCCTATGCCGCAAGAAAATCGACGGGGACTTCCTCCTGCTCGAGTCCGACCTCCTCTACGAGCGCCGGGCCCTCGAGACGCTCCTCGGCTCGCCGGAACCCGACCTCGTCCTCCTCTCGGGCCCCACGAAAGCCGGAGATGAAGTTTTCGTCTACGGGACGGATGGAATGATCCAGGCCGTATCCAAAAGCCCCCTCGGCCTCCCCCTCCTCGGGGAGCTGGTGGGCATCTCCAAGATCAGCCGGACCCTCCTGGGGCTGATGTGCCGCCGCTACGCATCCATCACCCTCGACCCGAAGTACGACTACGAGCACTGCCTGGCGGACGTCGGTCGGCTTCATCCCGTCCGAACGGTCAAGGTCGAGGACCTGGCTTGGGCCGAGATCGACGGCCCCGAGCATCTGGAGCGGGCCGAGCGCGTCGTCGGCCCGCGCCTGGGGGCGGTCGGGTGAAGCCCGTGGTCAAGCGCAACATCCTGCTCAACCCCGGTCCGGGAACGACCACCGATACGGTCAAGCAGGCCCTGGTCGTCCCCGACATCTGCCCCCGCGAGCGCGATTTCGGCGAGGTGGCCCTCGAAGTCGAACGCAAGCTCGTCCGGGTCGTCGAGGGCGGAGAGAGCTATACGGCCGTCATGCTCGCCGGCTCGGGAACGGCGGCCATGGAAGCCGCCCTCATATCGGCCCTCGGGCCGGAGGACAAGATCCTCATCGTCGACAACGGCGCCTACGGCCGCCGGGCGCGCCAGATCGCCGAGATCCACGGACTTCCCCACGTCGCCTACGAGCTCGCCTGGGGCGACTCCCCCGACATCGAAGCCGCCCGCCGCATTCTGGAACGGGACGGGAACGTGACTCATTTCTTTCTCGTTCACCATGAGACGACGACCGGGATGCTCAATCCCTTGCCTGAATTTCTCGAGCTCGGCCGGGAATTCGGTCTGATATCGATCGTGGACGCCATCTCCTCCTACGCCGGACTGCCCATCGACCTCCGCGCGATGCCCGTCGATTACCTCCTCTCCTCGGCCAACAAGTGCATTCAGGGCATGGCCGGCCTGAGCTTCGTCATCAGCCGCAAGGACAGCCTGGCCAAGACCAAGGATTATCCCAAGCGGTCGCTCTATCTCGATCTTTATCACGCCGACCGGCACTTGCGGGGAACGGGGCAGTTTCCCTTCACGCCGCCGGTCCAGGTCATGTATGCCCTGCGTCAGGCCCTCGACGAGTTCTTCGCCGAGGGGCAGGAAGCCCGCACGCGGCGCTATGTCCGCTGCTACGAAGAGCTGATGAAAGGCTTGGCCGAGACGGGGCTGGAATGCCTGCTCCCCGCCCGGCAGCATTCGAAGCTGCTGACCGCCGTCCTGGAGCCCCAAGTCCCCGGCTACAGCTTCATGGACTTTCACGACCACTGCTACCGCCGGGGGGTGACGATCTATCCCGGCAAAGCGGCCAAGAAGGACACCTTCCGCGTGGCCAACATCGGCGCCATCGATTACCGGGACATGCGGGTCTTCAACGGCCTGATGAAAGAATACTTCGGAAGGATCCTATGAATCCGCGCAAAACCACCCGACTCAAGAATCTGATCCTCAGCCCGGAATTGGAGTTCCTCATGGAAGCCCACAGCGGGCTGTCGGCCAAGATCGTCGAGGAAGCGGGGTTCAAGGGCATCTGGGGCAGCGGCCTGGCCCTGTCGGCCTCTCTCGGAGTGCGGGACAACAACGAGGCCAGTTGGACCCAGGTCCTGGAGATGATGGAATTCATGAGCGACGCCGCCTCGATCCCCATCCTGCTCGACGGCGACACGGGCTACGGCAACTTCAACAACATGATGCGCCTGGTGAAGAAGCTCGAACAGCGCGGCGTGGCCGGAGTCTGCATCGAGGACAAGCTCTTTCCCAAGACGAACAGCTTTCTCCGCGGCACGGCCCAGCCCCTGGCGGACATCGATGAATTCTGCGGCAAGATCAAGGCCGGCAAGGACGCCCAGACGGACGAAGATTTCGTCATCGTCGCCCGCGTCGAAGCCCTGATCGCCGGCTGGGGGCTCAAAGAGGCCCTCTGCCGGGCCGAGGCCTACCGGCAGGCCGGAGCGGACGCCGTCCTCATTCATTCCAAGAAATCCACTCCGGATGAGATCTTCGCCTTCCTCAAGGAATGGGCCGACCGCCACCCCGTAGTCCTCGTCCCGACTAAATATTACACCACCCCCACCGAGGAATTCCGAAAACGCAAGGTCTCCTGCGTCATCTGGGCCAACCACCTCGTCCGCGGCTCCATCGCCAAGATGCAGGAAGTCGCCCGTCAGGTCTTCCAGGACCGGAACCTCCTGTCGGCGGAAGACAAGATCGTTCCGGTGGGGGAGATCTTCCGCCTCCAGGGAGACGAGGAGCTCAAGGAGGCCGAAAAAAAATACCTGACCACCAAAGGCGGGGAATACACGGCGGTCATTTTGGCCGCCAGCCAGGGCAGCCTGGGCCGCCTGACGGAACACATCCCCAAGGCCATGCTCCGCGTAGGCCAGAAATCGATCCTGGAGCATTCCGTCGACGCCCTGCGGACCAAGGGCGTCAAGAGGATCCTGGTCGTGGCCGGCTACAAGCGCGAAGCCGTCCGCCTGCCGGACATCGAAGTCGTGGACAACCCCGACTACGCCGCCACCACCGAGCTCGATTCGCTGGCCCGAGCGCTGGATCGCGTCGAGACGGGCTGTCTCGTCCTGTTCGGCGACATCGTCTACCGCAAGTACTTCCTCGACATCCTGCTCAACACGCCCGCCGAGGTCACCCTCATCGTGGACTCGTCGACCGGACGCGTCCCGGACGACGACGCGAACTACTACATCTACGCCTCCAAGCCCGACCACTCCAGCGCGCTGTTCGAAGACGACATCGTCCTGCGCCGGGCCGTTTACGGCCCCAGACCTCCCGACTGCCAGGGGGAATGGACCGGATTGCTGAAGCTCGAGACTTCCGGGCTGGCCGAAGCCAAGGCCTACTTGAAAGCCCATCGTCCGTCCCGGGAATGGAGCCGGCTGCGCATCATCGACATGCTCAACGTCCTGGTGGACAGGGGCGTGTCGGTCCGCGTCCAATACGTCACCGGCAACTGGGCGGACGTCAACACCCTGGCCGACCTCCACAGCGCCGAGCAGCTCGAGAGATGATCGACGCCGGCGATTTCCTGGACGGTCTCGAGGAACGGCGCCGGACGTTCCTGGCCGGCACGCCCTGTTCCTATCTCAAGCCGTTCATCAACAGGGTCATCGACGATCCCCGGCTGGCCTATTGCGACGCGGCCAACGAGGGCGACGCCGTGGCTCTCGTCTCGGGCGCGGCCATTGGGGGACGCCCGGGAGCGGTCCTGTTCCAAAACGCGGGCCTGGGCAACGCCGTCAACGCCCTGACTTCCCTGTGCTTTCCCTTCCGTATCCCGCTGCTGCTCATCATCACCCATCGCGGTCAGCCCGGGGGTCCCGCCGACGAGCCCCAGCACGAGCTCATGGGCCAGGTCACGACCGGCCTCCTGGACGTCCTGCGCGTCCCCTGGAGGCCTTTCCCCTCGCGGGGGGAAGACATCGAGACGACGCTGGCCTGGGCCGAGGGAACGATGAGAGAGCGAAGTCTGCCCTGCGCTCTGGTCATGTCCAAGGACGATATCGCCGATTATGCGCTTCACGCCCCATCCCTCATCTCGCCTCCCGGCTGGGATGCGGAGCCCGGAAGGGCATCGCGCCGCGGCTCGGACGGGCTCCCCCTCCGGCATGAAATCCTGTCCGCCTATCTCCGGCGGAAGAAGACGGAAGACGTCGTTGTCTGCACGACCGGCTACACCGGCCGGGAGCTCA
>VGJG01000020.1 GCA_016867615.1 Candidatus Aminicenantota bacterium
TATGGTTCTCTTCCTCTGATCTCAGTAAAATCTGCCGGCTGAGACGCACCAGAATCCAGGAGCGGGCTTTTTGTAGACATGGGGCTCATGCACGAGCTGCACGAAGGGGATGCCGCCCAGCGCCCTGGCCTGGTCGAAATGGTGCCGGGCGATGTTCTCGGCCTTGAGCTTGGCTTCGAATAAGCACCAGGGCTTGCCGTCCCTGGAGATCAGGAAATCCGTCTCCTTGCCGTCCTTCGTGCGCACATAGTTCATGGCGAAGTCGGCGATGCCTTTGTCGTGCCAGAGCTCAACCGAGGATTTCAGCCCGAGGGCGACATAATTCTCGAAGCGCTTGGCCAGGTCCCGGCATCTTCCCCAGTCGTAGAAGTAGCATTTCTTCTCCTTTTTAACGGCCCGGGCAATATTCCGGCTGTAGGGAGGGATGAGAAAAAGGGCGTAGGTCAGTTCCATGGCGCGGACGGCGTTCCTGACCGCGGTATAACTGATTTCCACGTCTTCTTTGACGGAGTTCAGGGAGAGGGGAGAGCCGACGCGCTCAGGCAGGAGCTGCATCAGCGTGGCCACGTGTTCGACGGCCAGGATCCTGGTCAGGTCCCTCACGTCCTCCCTGGTCAGAGTGTCCACCATCTCCCTCTGCCAGCGATGGTAGAAGGCCATATCAGCCTTGATCAAAGGCTCCGGGAAGCCGCTGAACCGGATGAGCTGCTCCAGCAGGGCCTGTTCCGGCCGACGGGATTCAAGCTTCCTTTCGATGAACTTTTGGGCGGATTCGCCGGCCGCCGGCTCAAGATGCGCCCTCCCGGCCGTCTCGGCCAGCATCAGGGGATTCAGGTGATACAGGAAGTAGCGGCCGGCCAGCGAATCGCCGGCCCGGCGCATCCATTCGAGCCTGGCGCTCCCCGTGACGATAAAGCGGCACTCGTCCTCGAACTTGTCGAAAACGCCCTTGAGGAGATTCTTCCAGGAGGGCATCTTGTGGACCTCATCGAAGCAGATCCAGGGCAACCGCCTCCTGGACTTCACTTCGCGCATGGCGCTCTCGAAGAAGGAGGGGTCGATTTTGTATTTGTCCCTGATCTCTCTCAGGTCCCAATTGTAATAGAGCGACCCGGAGCCGGCGGCGGCGAGCATGTGTCTGGCGAGCGTGGTCTTGCCCGCCTGCCGGGGGCCGGTGATGAACAGCATTTGCCTGCCGATTTCGGGGCTCAGACAAACGGCTTCAAGATGGCGTTTGATCATATGGCAAATTTACCATATCAGATAATAAAGTCAAGACTTTTTTATCACAACAGAAAAAACAGCCAATGCGGGTTTGGCCGTGTCGGTTCCGCATGATATTCCGCTTGCCTGCCAGACGCCGGGGATCGGGCGGAAGCGCGGCTTTTCCATGTGCTCCTTTTCTATTCGAACTCGGGCCCGCTTTTGTTGTGCCGCGGAGAACCCTGCTTTATAATCTTCCGGGAGAAAAGGATGACCGCCCTCAGCCGTCTTTTCGCTCTCGCCCTGCCGGCTTCCGGGACGCCCGCCTTTTCACGGTCCCCGGCCGGTGATGGGGAGGCTTTCCTAATACTCGAACCAGGAGCTGTTCGATTGACGGCTTGCGGGATGGCTTCTATTGACAGGGAGTCTCACCGATATTACTTACTATACTGTCGCACGTAAAAGGAGAGTTCATGAAACGCTCAATTGTTCTCCTGCCCGGTTTGGCGTTCCTGTTTTTGACCTGCGCCCTTCCGGCCGGCGCCGGGGCGCAGGGCTTGGGGTTCGGGTTCGCGGCCGGATACGCCAAGCCTTCCAACAGCCTTTACTCGGGAAGCGTCGCCGGGGGGGTGGTCTTTTCGATCGGAGTGATGAAATATCTGGCTTTCGAAATCCAAGCGGGTTATCTGGGACCCGCCGTCGAGGCCTCGGAGGACGGGCTGAGCGAGGGCCGGCTGACCGTTGTCCCCGTCCAGCTGAGCGTTCAGGGCCGATTTCCGTTCGCCGGCGGGCGGGTTGCGCCTTTCGTCGAGCTGGGCGGCGGCTATTATCTCAATTCCTTCGCCCTGGACTCGAACCTGGCCAAGAGATGGAAGGACGTCGGCTTCACCCTTGAGGAGAAGCCCGGGGGCGCCGTAGGCGTCCATTTCGGCGGCGGCCTCGATGTCTTCTTGGGCAGGCGCATCTCCCTGGGATTGGGGCTCAAGTACAGCCTGGTTACGATGAAGGCCGTCTGGAGCCTGCTCGACGACGCCAGCCGGACCGAGGTGACGGGCGAGCTCGACGGCCTCACGCTCAGCCCCCTGGTGGTCGGCCTCCGCGTCAGGTTTTTCTTCAACTAGGGTAGAGGAGGGATGAAATGAGACGCAATTCCGGCAAGAGCGCAATCGTTTTCTCGGCCGTCATCGTCCTTGCGGCCGTCGTGACCCTCGTTCCCGGCGGGGCCGTCGTCAAGCAGGAGCCTCCTCCCGCCGGGGACGCCGCGACGATCCCCGTCCAAGTCGATAAAGGCCCCCCCAAGCTCGACCATGCCCTTTACATGTTCCAGAAGATCCATGAGACCCAGGGCCCGGACAAGGCGAGGGAATACGCGGAGCGCCGTCGCCTGGATGTCGAGGGGGACGCGGTCAGGGTCATCGTCGAGTCGAGTGGAACGATGATCGCTTCGGAGAGGATCAACGGCCGGGCCGCCGTCCTGGAGAACCATGTTCGTTCCCTGGGCGGCCGGGTGGAGGACAGCTACCAGGAACTGTTCCAGTGCCGGATCCCCGCGGCCGGGCTGTGGGAGCTGGCCGGGAATCCCGCCGTGAGGTTCGTCCGTCCCCCCTTGCGGCCTCATACCCAGGCCGTAACGAGCGAGGGCGTCGCCCTCACGGGCGCGAACCTTTGGCACGACCTGGACCCCTACCGCGCTTCCTCGGCCGGGGTCAAGGTCTGCGTCCTCGACCTGGGGTTCAAGAACCACAACCTCCTCCTGGGCACCGAGCTGCCCGCGACGGTCAGGACGCGGTCCTTCCGGGCGGACGGGGACATCGCGGCCGGCGAGGTCCACGGGACGGCCTGCGCCGAGCTCGTGCACGACATGATGCCCGACGCCCAGATGTATCTGGTGAACTTCAACACGGAGCTGGAGCACCGCCAGGCCGTGGAGTGGCTGATCAGCGAGAAGGTCGATGTCATCTCCTACTCCATCGCCTGGTTCAACGCCGGGGACGGCAAGGGAACGGGGCCCATCTGCCAGACCGTCAAGAGGGCGGCCGACAACGGCATCCTCTGGGTCGGGGCGGCGGGCAATTACGCCGAGGACCACTGGGAGGGGACGTTCGGCGACAGCGACGCGGACGGCTGGCACAATTTCTCGGGGAGCGATGAGATCATAAATTTCTATGTTCCGGCCGGGACTCCGGTCGGCGGCTTCCTCAACTGGGACGATTGGGGCGTCTGGAACGGGATTTTCTACAGCGGCTCCAGCCAGGACTACGACCTGTATCTCTACTGGTGGGTTGGCGGGAATTGGGTTTTCGTCGACAAATCGGAAAACTGGCAGGACGGAGACCAATGGCCGGTGGAATTCATCGGCTACTGGTATCATCCCACCGTGTCGACTTATTGGGGTTTCGCCGTCAAGAAATACAGCGCCACCCGGAACTGCAAGCTGGAGCTGTTCGTCACGGGCAATTACGACGCCGTCGAGTACAACGTCCCCGAGGGCAGCCTGGCCATTCCGGCCGATTCGGAGCACTGCATCGCCGTGGGCGCGACCGACACCGTCACCTACCCCGATACCTATCACCCTTACAGCTCGCGCGGCCCGACCCACGACGGCCGGGTCAAGCCGGATTTCACCGCCCCCTCGGGCGTTTCCGTCTCCAACCTGACTTACGGGTATAGGGGCTTTTACGGCACGTCGGCTTCCGCGCCGCACATGGCCGGAGGCCTGGCCCTGATGAAGGGCAAGACCCCCTACGGCTGGGACGAGGTCAGGGCGATCCTGGAATCGCGGGCCGTCGACCTGGGCCCGAGCGGAAAGGACAATCAATTCGGCTTCGGCCGTCTGAACGTGAAGAAGTAGCCGGCTCGAAGGATACGAGACCGAAAGAAACGAGACGACCAAGCCGCCCGGGCGAAGCGTGGGGCGGCGGACCGTCCTACCGGCGGCCCTTCTCGACCTCGGCGATCAGGCTCTTGACGTTTTCCTGGTTCGGGTTGAGCCGCAGGGACGTCCGGAGGATCTGGAGGGCGTTCTCGGCCTCGCCCCGCTTATAGTAGCAGTACCCGAGCGAGTTGAGCAGGCGGATGTCGCTGTTGTAGATCTTGTTCCCCTCGATCAGGGAGGCGATGGCCTCGGCGTATCTCCCCAGTCCCATCTGGGCCTGGCCGCGGATGAGGAAATAATCGAACCGGGACTTCTCGTCGGCGCTCAGGACCTCCACGGCCTCGAGCGCCCGGCCGAATTGCCTGACCTTCAGCAGAAAGACGGCGTAATCCAGGGCCCCCTCGCGGAAGCCCGGCTCGAGCGCGGCCGTCCGGCGGTACATCTCCTCGGCTTTTTCGTCTTCGTTCGTCCGGTCGTACTGCTGGGCGAGCATGTGATAGAACAGATGCCGGTTGGAGAGGGGGAAGGACTTGGCGTTGGCGATGGGATGGGCCACGGCGGCCGCCGGGGAGAGGACGAACCGGGCCGTCGCCTCGTCCAGCACGCCGCCTCCTGCGTCCGTGACCGCCACCTTCATTTCGTAATAATCGGGGGGCAGGTCGGCCAGGGGCAAGGAATGGCTCAGGCTGAGGACCCGCTGGAAGGGAACGCTGCTCAGGAGGAGGGTGAAGGACCTCTCCGCGGCGTCGGGCCGGGCGCCCTTGAGGCGGACCCGGGCCGCGCCCGACTCCCAGACTTCGCGCGGACAGTCGACGACGTTGAGCAGAAAGGCCAGGTTGTCCCGGGCGGTGAAGGTGTTCTTGGGGTCGAGGAGAAGCTTCTTGTCTAGGACCTTGTAGGGGATGTGGACCTGGGTTCCGTAATCCTCCAGCCGGTGGCCGAGGAACGGACCGGAAATCCTCGTCTTTCCCGCCGGCGGGGGGACGTCGAGCGGCTTCTCCAGGATGGAGAACTCCTTGCCCACCGAGTTCTGGAGAAGGACGATCAGCCGGAACCGGCCCTCGATCACGGGAAACGAGTCCTCCAGGGACAGGCCGTTGGACCGGACGCGGTCCAGGTCCTTTTCGTCGAAATAGAAGGGGAAGTCCCGGGAGTACTGGAAGAAAATCTTCTCCCCCTCGCGGAGGCTGACGTCCAGGCGCAGGTTGCAGTAGTACTGGTCCCGGGGGGCATAGTAGTCGACCGAGAGGTTCTTGGGAACGATGGCGAAGTGGACGAAGGGAACCCCCAGCAGGGGGTCCTCGATGACCGAGACGTCGGTCTCGCTGTCGATGTAGTTGGTCAGGTATTCGGTGCTCACCAGGCCCTTGTAATCCAGGAAATGGGTGGCGTAGGCGGCGTTGACGCTCTTGTGGGGGGAATTGAGGATGTTGGCCAGGATGATGTTGCTGCGTACCGAGGGGGTGTAGTCGTAGTTGTGCTCTCCGGGGACGATGGACAGGGCGCTGTCGGCCAGGGTGGGCGCCAGCTCCCTGATCCGCTCGTAGACCTGGGCGTAATCCCACAGGTCGAGGTCGCGCACGTCCAGGAGCAGGGCGCCGGGTCCGTCGCCCAGGGGGTCGTAGAGCCTGTATTCCCCCGCGCCTCCGCGCTGGAAGAAGACGAGGATGAAGTGCTGGGGCATGTCCTTGGTCGGGTCGCCGTAATAGGACCAGGCCTGGCAGGGCACGAGGTAGCTCGACGCCTCGAACCTCTCGATGCCGGCCGGAGGGCCGAGGATGATGTGGATCCGCCCCATGTCCGTGCGCCAGCCCTCCCGGGTCGTGCCCCGGCTGTAGAACTTGTTGGCGTGCAGGAAGCGCTTGACGTGCTCCTCCTTGAATTCGTTGAGCGGGGTGCCGGGGGTCGGGTCGCGCTGCTTCCAGAAGGTCTCGATGAAGATGTCCCGGTCCCTGTCCGAGGTCAGCTTGAGGAAGACGTTCCTCTCGACGGGCAGGATGATGTACTGGACGAGGTTCATCCACTCCCTGTATTTTTCCGCGAGGTCCGCCTCCCTGGGCTTCTGGCCCGAGACGTGCGGCGCAAGAAGGGCCAGGACGAGGAGGGCGGCGGCTCCCCCGGCGCCCCGCCTGCCCGGCGCGGAGGAGGCGGGACCGTGTCCGTCGTTCGGGGCTCTCATACTCAATTCTTTTTCAGGAAGTCGAGAAAGCTCCTGACCTGTGCGGCGCGCTCGGAGTCGGCGTCCAGGCGGAGGTATTTCTCGAAAGCCTCGCGGGACTCGGCGTTTTGGCCCAGGGTGAGCAGCGTCAGCCCGAGCTGGTAGAGCCCGTCCGGAAATTCCGCCTGCAGGGCGACCGCCCGCTGGTAGTATTTCAGGGCATCGCCGTGCTGGGAGTTGTTGAAGAAGATCGTGCCGATGTTGTACAGCACGACCGGGTCGTCGATCTTGTCGAACTCGATCTTTCCGTACCACTCCAGGGCCTTCTCCCTCCGGCCGCGGTTGGTGTGGGCGTTGCCGACGCCCAGGAGAGCGTCGGTGTTCCCCGGCTCCTTCTCCAGGACCTTGAGGTACTCGGCCTCGGCCTCTTCGTACCGCTCCAGGGCGAAATAACAGTTGCCGAGGTTGATGCCGATCACGAAGGAGTCGGGATATTTTGCCAGGATGTCCCGGTAGACGGCCCCGGCCTCCTCGTATTTCTTCTGGTCGAAGAGGAGGTTGCCCTGGATGAGCACCTTTTTCAAGTCCTCGGACACCACGTGGCCCGCCGCTTTCTTCATCACCACCCTGAGCTCCGGGTTCCGGGAGTATTCCTGGACCTGGATCATGATCATCTTGGGGGTGTAGCCGGCCTTCTCGAAATCGACGTTCCAGCCGCCGCTCCGGATCCAGGAGGCGATCCACTTGCCCTCGCCGTCGGTGACGACCTCGAACCCCTGCTTGGCCATGAGCGAGAGCAGCTTGACCTTGACTCCCTCCAGGGGGGTTTCGTGCTCGTCGAAAACATAGCCCACCACCCGTCCCTTCCCCTTGTACTCCTGGGAAAGGAGCGGGGCGAGGGTCGAGAGAACAAGGGTCAGGAGGAAAACAAAAGGCATGACTTTCTTCATCTCGTCGGACCTCCGGAAAACGGTCTTTCGAAGAAATGATAGTATATCGGGCACCCGAAGACAAGCGCGGCGGCGCGGGAGGGGAAGGGGTTCCGTATCCAGGGGCTATGCCCCCTCGTCCAACCCCATCTTTCTGGGGACTTATCCCAAGAACTTCTTGTCTTGCCTTTATGCAGAGAATATCCAAAAAAACGTAACTTCATCCAAAAAATTGAAATATTATTAAATATTTTTCCTCGGAAAGAAAAATATCGTTGATATTAAATAAATTATAAAAGTAAATAATATTGTTTAGGTGGCATAAATATTGCTATCTTTCCGTATGCGCATGGTGTTTATGGTGAATACTTCACGGGGTATGACCAGACAAAGGGCCATGCAAGACGTCTGGAGTAAGGGGTTAGAGAAGGAGGAACGAGAAGCATGCTCTAGGGCCTACAACAGAAAAAGGGCAGAGGGAAGGAAATTTTCTGGGGAAGGGGAAATCATGGATTTCCCGAGAACGTAAGGAGGAAAATGTTTAAGAAAAGCTTGATTGTCATCAGTGTGCTGTTGCTGGCGACGATGATGACGGCCCAGCAGAGGACGGGGAACATCATGGGCCGGGTCGTCGACAGCGACGGCAACCCGCTTCCCGGAGTGGCCGTGACGCTCACCGGGAGCTTTACGGCGCCGCTGTCGGCCACGTCATCGGCCGAGGGCGTCTTCCGGTTCCTGTCCCTGACGCCCGCCCGGGACTATGCCCTCCGGGCCGAGCTTTCGGGATTCAAGACCAAGATCGAGGAAGGGATCGTCATCGCCGTCGGCGTCAACACCTCCATCGCCCTGACCATGGAGATGGGCGTCATCGAGGAGCAGGTGACCGTCACCGCCGTCTCGCCCATGGTGGACACCAAGAAGACGACCGTCGGGCAGAACGTCACCCAGGAGCAGCTCCAGTCGCTGCCCACGGCCCGCGACCCCTGGGTCGTCCTGCAGATGGCCCCCTCGATCGTCGTCGACCGGGAGAACATCGGCGGCAACGAGTCCGGACAGCAGTCCGGCTTCTTCTCCAAGGGGGCGAGCAGCGGTAACAACAACGTCTGGGCCCTGGACGGCATCGTCATCTCCGACCCGTCGGCCATCGGCGCCTCGCCCGCCTACTACGACTTCGACGCCTTCGAGGAAATGCAGATCAGCGTCGGCGGCTCGGACGCCACCGTCCAGACGGGCGGCGTGGCTCTCAACATGGTCACCCGCCGGGGCGGCAACAGGCTCACCCTGGGAGGCCGTCTGTACTTCACCGACTCGGAATTCCAGTCCGAGAACCTGAGCGACGACCTCAAGGCCGAGGGCGTCAAGGCGACGAACAAGATCGTCAACATCAAGGACTACGGATTCAACGTCGGCGGCCCGATCATCCGCGACCGGCTGTGGGCCCTGTTCACCTTCGGCTCGCAGGACATCAAGACCTTCAACCTCGTCCCGATGAAGGACGACTCCCTGCTGACCAACTTCACCCTCAAGGTCAACGCCCAGCCGGTGGCCCGCAACAGGTTCGAGGCCATGGCCTTCTTCGGCAACAAAGAGAAGTGGGGCCGCGACTCGTCGATCGAATTCCCGGCCGGAAGATACCAGAGCGGCCGGTACCACTTCGGATCGCCCATCTACAAGCTCCAGGACGAACACATGTTCGGGGACAACATCTTCGTCAGCCTGAAATACGCCTGGTCGAACGCCGGGTTCAGCCTGACCCCGATGGACAACCTCGACTTCAACAAGATGACGATCTACGACCACACCAAGAAGGTCTACACCCAGTCCTTCGCCCGGTACTACGCCGACCGGCCGACCCACCAGGTCAACTTCCACACCGACTACTACGTCGACCGCTTCCTGGGCTTCTCCCATGACTTCAAGGTGGGCGCGGAGTTCCGGGATTCGACGGCCGAGCATTGGTCGAACCACGCGGGCGGCCTCTTCCTCTACACCAACTGGTCGACGGCGGCGTATGACACGAACAGCGACGGCAAGCCCGACATCGTACCCAACCTGAACCGGTTCTACTTCTCGCGGCAGACTCACGACTACTCGAGGATCCGGAACTACTCCGGGTTCATCAGCGACACCCTGACCGCCGGCCGGCTGACCTTCATCCTCAGCGTCCGCTACGACGAGCAGCAGGGCTGGATCCTCCCCCATGACGTTCCCGCGGCGGACGACAACCCCGCCTGGACGAACAACGTCAGCGCGGAGACCAAGGCCAAGCTGTCGGCGCTCATGCCGGCCCAGTCTTTCGAGGGCTCGAAGCTCGACTGGGCCTTCAAGGTCCTCTCGCCGAGGATCGGGGTCATCTTCGACGTCTTCGGCGACGGCAAGACCATGGCCAAGCTCAATCTCGCCAGGTACGGGAACTACCTGGGCACGGGCTGGGCGGCCGCCTACGGCCGGCCCCTCGGAGCCGCCGGGTCCATGAACTTCTACTGGCTGGACAACGGCAACAAGATCGTCGAGTGGAACGAGCTCTACTGGGTGAACCAGACCGTCGGCAATTACCAGGCCTATCCCGTGTTCGATTCGGCAGGAAACTGGACCGATTCCTGGTATTTCGGCGGAGCCGCGGGCACCTACTGGAGCGGCTTCGATCCCGCTGACCCCCTCAAGAAAACCCAGCAGTGGTACATCGACGGCAACTACAACTCGCCGCAGACCTGGGAAGCGCTTTTTACCCTGGAGAGGGAAATTTTCACCGATTTCGCCGTTTCCCTCGGCGCCAGCTACAGAAGGTACACAGATTTCGAGACGAGCCGGTGGTATTATCCGGCCACGGGCAAGTACCTCGGCGCCGATGATTACGAACAAGCCGGGACCGTTCCCTCGACAGCGGGCACGAACAGCACCCTCGACGCCGAGGGCAAGCCCTACTACCTGCTCAAGTCCGGAATCGCCTACACCGACCAGCGCTACCTCTTGAACCGGCCGGATTACTACACCCAGCACATAGGCGTCGACCTGACCTTCAACAAGCGGCTGTCGAACAAGTGGATGCTCTACGGCACGGCCACCTACCAGACCCAGTCCCAGCACTTCGGCGCCAACGGCTACGGCGACGGTTGGGACCTGACCAACGGCTGGATCTTCGACGGCGGGCTGTACGCCCCCTGGGCCGGCGGCGCGAGCGGCAAGCCCAGCCAGTACAACTTCTCCACTTGGATGTTCAAGCTGAGCGGCATGTACCAGCTCCCCCTGGACATCAACGTCTCCTTCGTCTTCAACACCCGCGAGGGCTTCCCCGTCGGCCGCTACTTCACCCTGCAGAACACGGCCTGGCCGAACTCCAACAACCGGTCGGTCTCCGTCTGGATGGAGGATTTCGGCGATTACAAGCTGCCCACCTACTACAACCTGGACCTGAGAATCGAAAAACTCATCAAGGCGGGCGACTACGGCCGGATCTATTTCATGATCGACGGCATGAACATGCTGAACAGCAACACCGTCATCCGCCGGTACCAGAACGAGCTCGGCACGTACAACGTCTCCACCGGCGCCTTCACCCCCTACGCCCTGAACAACAAAGCTGCTGAGATCCAGAACCCCAGGATCTTCCGCCTGGGCATCCGGTTCACGTTCTAAGCGCGCCGCTCCAAGCAGAAGCACGAAAGCCCCTTCCGGCCCGGCCGGAAGGGGCTTTTTTTTACTTCAGGAGGAGGTGGCAGATGCCTGCGACCTTCTTGAGCTCGAGGACGAAGGCCACGCCGGTCCCGGGCTTGTCGAGCTCGCCGGCCTTGACGATGGCCTCGAGCACTTTTCCGGACCTGGACCGGGGGACGGCGGTCAGGATGATCTCCTTCTCGGGCTCGATGGGGATGCCGAGCATGGTCTTGGTGTCGTGGACCCCGGTCCCGCGTCCGAAGAGGATCGTCCCGCCATCGGCCCCGGCGCCCTTGGATGCCGCGAGTATGCGCTCCGATGCCCCCTTCTTGACGACGGTCACGATCAGGTCGAACGGAATTTTCGGTGTTTTCATGGCGTGTTCCCCTTTTTGCCCGAATAGACAAG
Source organism: Candidatus Aminicenantota bacterium (assembly GCA_016867615.1). GTDB lineage: Bacteria > Acidobacteriota > Aminicenantia > Aminicenantales > JAFGAV01 > JAFGAV01. The sequence goes on from VGJG01000020.1 coordinate 11,228, forward strand.
CCCCAGGGCCATGACCGACAGGATGGGCGCCAGGGCCACCAGGGCGATGAGTCCCAGTCCGTCCAGGACGGGATGCCGGTGCTCCAGGGCCTCGGCCGCGCCGACCGCCAAGGCCATGACGAAGGTCACGGTCATCGGGCCGGTGGCCACGCCCCCGGAGTCGAAGGCGATCGAGACGAACGTTTTATTGGAAAAAGGCAGGAGGGCCAGCGCCGCCGCATAGCCCGGGATGATGAACCAGTAGAGCGACAGTCCGGTCAGGATGCGGAGCATGCCCAGGGCGACGAAGAACGCCACGCCGAGCGACAGGCTGAGGACGATGAGCCGGGCCCGTATGGCCCCGGTCGAGGCGTTCTCGACCTCGCGCCCCAGGATGCGCACCGCGGGCTCGGCGGCCGTGGCCGCGAACCCGAGGAGAAAACCGAAGGGGACGAGGAC
>VGJG01000021.1 GCA_016867615.1 Candidatus Aminicenantota bacterium
CTGGACGGCTACCTGTTCCGCAAGCGGATGCTCGCCGCCGGCGCGCTTCCCGGAGCCGCGTTCCAGGTCTTAGGCGGGCGGGTCCAGTCGCCCTTGACCCGGGGTCTGTCGTTCGCCGGCGAGGCGGCCGTTGAGTTCGGTTCCTGGGCCGGCTCGTCGATGACGGCCTGGGGAGGCTATGTCCGCCTGGATTACGCGACGGGCAAGACGTTCCCGCTGCCCGCCCTGCTGACCGCGGGCGGAATCGGCTTGAGCGGCGACGACCCGGCCACGGCGGGACACGAGGGCTGGGACCCGCCCTTCAGCCGCTGGCCCAAATGGAGCGAGTCGCTGATTTATCTCCAAGCCGCGGAAACGGGGCGCCCCGCCTACTGGACCAACATGACTTCGGTCTACGGCGAGGCCCGCTTCGACCTGAGTGAGAACGCGCGCCTGAAGCTGACGCTCCACTCGCTCGGCGCCTGCCGCCGCTCCGCGCCGGGCGGCATCCGCAGCGGAGCCGGACTCCGCCGCGGGGAGCTGTTCATCGTCAAGTTTCAGTACGACCTAAACAAGAACATCGCCGGCCATTTCATCTGGGAAGGCTTCCGGCCGGGGAACTACTACGTCGCCGGAGCGCACAGCTACGCCTGGGTGCGCTTTGAATTGTTGTTCCGCTACTGACGAGGGAGAAAGGAGCCCGTCATGGCAGTCCGCATCGCGGTCCTGGCCGCTTATGTCATACTGATCGCCGTCATCGGCATCAGCCGGATGAAAAAAACGCGCACCTTCGCCGATTTCTTCCTGGGCGGCGGCCGCGTCGGGCCGTGGATGACGGCCTTCACCTACGGCGCCGCCTATTTCTCGGCCGTCCTGTTCATCGGCTTCGCCGGCAAGGTCGGCTGGGGGTTCGGCTATTCCGGGCTGTGGATCGCCCTGGGCAACGCCCTGGTGGGCGTCCTGGCCGTGTGGGCGCTCATCGGCTTCCGCATCAAGCGCATGTCGCAGGAGATGAGCGTCACCACCATGCCGGAATTCCTGGAGAAGCGCTACGGCAGCCGCTTCCTGAAGCTGTTCGCCGGGCTGGCGACCTTCGTCTTCTTCATCCCCTACTCGGCGGCGGTGTTCATCGGCCTTTCGTATCTCTTCAAGATGAACTTCAACATCGAGTACTGGCAGGCCCTGGCCTTCATGGGCCTGCTGACCGCCTTCTATCTCGTCCTGGGCGGCTACCGGTCCATGACCGTCCTCGACGTCGTCTTCGGCGCCCTGATGCTGGCCGGGGGGACGGTCCTGTTCGTCAGCCTTCTGGGAAAGGCCGGCGGCATGGCCGCGGCCACGGCAAAGCTCGCGGCCATCGACCCGCGTCTGGTCGGGGCGGTCGGGCCCCCCGGGTGGTGGCCCCTGGCGGCGCTCATCTTCCTGACCTCGGTCGCTCCTTTCGGCATGCCGCAGCTCGTGCAGAAGTTCTACGCCGTCCGGGACAAAAAAGCCGTCCGGGCGGGCATGATCATTTCCACCCTGTTCGCCGTCATCCTCTCCGGGATCGCCTATTTCGCCGGCGGCCTGACGCGCCTCTTCCTCTCGCCCGAAGCGACGCCCGGCGCCTTCGCCGGGGGGAAGCCGGTGTTCGACGCCCTGATGCCCGAGCTCCTGGCCCGGGTCGTCCCCCAGTCGCTGACGATCCTCATGCTGCTTCTCATCCTCTCGGCCTCGATGTCCACGCTGGCGGCGCTCGTCCTGGTCTCGAGCTCGGCCGTGGTCAAGGACCTCTACGGGGGCTTCTTGAGGCCCGCGGCTTCGGACAAGACGCTGACCGCCCTGATGCGGTGCATGAGCGCGCTGTTCGTCCTCCTGTCCGTGCTGCTGGCCTACATCCGGCCGGCGACGATCGTCACCATCCTGGGCATCTCCTGGGGGGCCGTGGGCTCGGTGTTTCTCGGGCCTTTTCTCTGGGGCCTGCTGTCGAAGCGGGCCACGAAAGCGGGCGCGGTGGCGGCTTCGCTCCTGGCCCTGGCCGTCTGCCTGACCCTCTACTTTCGGGGTATGCCCTCGCCCGAGGCGGGCACGATCGGCATGCTCGTCTCGCTGGCCGTGCCCTTAATATTTATCGGGTTCGGGCCTCGGCGTCATCGAGACAATAAATAACTCGGTCCGCCGGCCACCTCCCACCGAAAAGACCATCACCATGTCCTCGGACCGGAGACGGCTGGTGCGCAGCCGGCTCTCGAAGATCGAGTCCCAGCCGTCGTCGTTGGCCCGGGCGGTCAGCTCCGAGACGATGTCCGTAGCACATCCAACCCGGGCCTCTTCTCCGGCCGGCGATCAGGGATCCATTGGCGGATTGAAAAAAAAGGCTTTACATTGTTATGCTTCCCAATTAGCATGGAGGTAAATCAGGATCGTGATCTTTAGGCGAGGAGGCACATCAACATGAAATCTCGAAAGGCCTTGGTCTATGGCGTCCTCGTGATCTTCGGACTGGCCGCAGGGGCGTCGGCTCAGCAGAAGCCGTCGTTCAAGATGCCGCGCGCCGCCGACCTGACCTCCCATCTGGCCCTGATGCCCAACGGCGAGTTCGTCGTCAGCGTTTGGGCCGGGGGGAAGTGGAAGGAGGCCGGCTCCTTGGAATACGACCGGTTCGTCAAGGAGAAGTCGCTGGACCTCGCGCCTTTACTGGCCGGCGCGGATGAGGCCAGGATTCGAATCACCCAGCGGGGAGGGGGAGCGGCCCATATCGATTCGGTCCGCCTGGGGGGGCACCCCCCCGCGAGCGTCTCCGGGGCGGAAGCTGAACGGCCTTCCTCCAAATTGGCACTACCGGACCATGACGTGCTCGACGCAGCCGGGCGGAGCTTCGAGATCTCTTTCCCCGGGGGCCGGTCCGACGCCGTCCTGATGCTGACGGCGCGCGTCGAGGGGATCAAGATCCCCTCCGCGTCCTTCCGGTTCCCGGCTTCAAACGCATCCGAAACCTCGAAGTTCTATTCCTACCGGATGGGCTCCGTTTCCCCGCCGCCGATGGACGGGGGCGAGCCCTGGCGCGCGGCCATGGCCTGCGACCCGTTCTTCAAGGAGTTCTGCTCCACGAGCTCCGGCCATCCCGACGGATTCACCGGAGGCTGGGTGAGCAATGACGAGGATAGCCTCTATATCACTCTCGACTTCACCCCCGACAACACCTGCGACGGGGACAAGGACTATGCCGCGGTCCATGTCCGTTGCGGAGGGGACGTCAAGGAGTTTCGCGTGTCCGAGTCCGAGACGCGCTGGGGAACGGCGCATTTCACCTATACGGACGGGGCGGCCTATGAGCACAAGGTCTATGAGTTTGTCATCCCGCGGAGCGAGCTGGGTGACGCCGGCAGCGAAGGCCATGTGCGTCTGGCTTTCTCGGCCTATGGGACGGCGGCGTCTTCCGAGCCATCGTCGCGCATCGCTTACTGTCCGGCCGCAAATCAATATCTTCTGGCCGCCTCTCTCGTGGGATCCGGGGATGAGGATATCTTCGGCTTCTTTCTCGACGACCAGGGAACGGTCCTCGGCAGTGTGAATATCTGCACGACCGGCGGCAGCCAGCTCAGCCCGGACGTCGCCTATGACGCCGCTTCCGGCCGGTTCCTGGTCGTCTGGCAGCACAGCGACGAAAGCGAGCCGCAGCTGTGTACCGACATCTTCGGCCAGCTGGTCAACGGCGACGGATCCCTCTACGGCGGGAATTTCGCGATCGCTACGGACTATATCTGTCAATACAATCCGGCCGTGGCCAACGACAGCGTCAACGGACGATTTTTTGTCGTCTGGCAGCAGAATTATTGGGCAGATTCCGGCGTCGACATACTGGGAATGTTTGTCGACGCCGAGGGACGGCTCCTGGGACGGACGGCCGCAGACCGTGTCGCGGACGGGAGCAGGAGGGGGCAAGCCTTGCAGGCCGGGAGGGCAAACGGAGACGACTACTTCTTCATCTGCGATGATGTCGGTGACCAGGTCAATCCGGATGTCGCCTTCAATGCCGACTTGGGAAAGTACCTGGTGGTCTTCCAGACAGAAAAAGGCGGAGAGTTCAGCCGCGCAAGCACGCAATCCTCAGCGCAGAATGGCGAGGAATCCCTGATCGGGGGCAAATTCGTGGAAGACGATGGGGAGACTCCGGACGGCTCCACATACTACTTTGTAATCGCTTCCCCGTATCAGGCGGCCCGATATCCCGCCGTGGCGGCCGATCCGGTCAACGGCCGGTACCTCGTCGTGTGGCAGGATATGATCGAAGAGGATCCGGCCCAGGCCGGCCCGGCGGCCCAGTCACTGAACGGGGGGGCGGATGAGATCTTTGGGAGGCTCGTCGACGGCGAAGAAAAGCTCATTCCGGAAGAAGACAACCTCCCGATCTCCACGGCGACCTTCGGGAACGTCCGTCCCGCCGTCGCCTTCGACAGCGTGAACGAGAACTACCTCGTGGTCTGGAGAGGCTATGGAGACTGGAACGGCTCGTTCTATCCCGACGTCATCTACGGCCAGCTCGTTCCGGCCGACGGAGACCTCGACCCCGATGAGCCGGATGAGATTTTGGCGGATATGAACATCACTCATGATGTGGCGCCCTGCCTGGATTTCAACTCGCAATGCGCGAACTTCCTCGTGGCCTGGGTTTTGGCCACCCATGAGATTTATTCCGTCGTCTACGGACCGCCCTGCCAGGCAGGTCCCGACGTCCCCACGGTCGTGACGAATCCGGTCACCAACATCAGTTCGACGACGGCCACCGGAGGAGGGAACGTCACCTCGGACGGCGGGGCGGCCGTCACGGCGCGCGGAGTCTGTTGGAGCGCAGCCGGTACGCCCACGCTCGGCGACCCGCACACCGCGAACGGAACGGGCGTGGGCTCATTCGTCAGCCAGCTTTCCGGACTGTCGCCGAACACGTCGTATTCTGTCCGGGCCTACGCCGTGAACTCGGCGGGCGCAGGTTACGGCCAGACGGTCGGCTTCACCACCCTCAGGCAGTACACCGTGACGTTCATCGCCGGGTCGGGCGGCGCGCTGAGCGGACAGACGGTCCAGTACGTTCCCGAGGGAGGGAGCTGCACGGCGGTTGCGGCCGCGGCCGACCCCGGATATTTCTTCGTGAATTGGACGGGCACGGGCGGGTTTGCCGCGACCACGGCCAATCCCCTGATCGTGACAGACGTCAGGCAGGACATGACCGTCACCGCTCATTTTGGGAGCCTCGGCCTGAGCGTCGAGCGGCGTGAGGAAAGCGCCTGGATCGTCAGCAGGTATTACGCCCATCTGACGATTACGCCGAGCGGACTGGAGGGCGCATCGGGCGTCAGGTTCGTCATTTCCCGCAAGAAGGCGGCGGGAGCGTATGAAGCGATCCGCGAATTCACCGCGGCCGACCTGGAGGACGGCCGTTATGTTTATGACGACGCTTTCATCGAAGGCGGCGTGTCCTACACTTATAAGGTCACGGTCTATGCGGCCGACGGGAGCCTGCTGGGCGGCTCCCTGGAAATCACCCTCTGAGGCCATGCCATGAGAAAAATGATCTGTGTCATCGTCATGTTCGGCGTTCTGGGAGCGGGTTCGATCCGGGCGGCGGAAAATATCGAGGTCCGGCTGAGCGGGAGCGTTCTGTCGCCGGGCGACGCGGGCTACAAGGACATCTACGGTAAAAGCGTTTTTCTCCCCGAGCTCAAGGCGGGCCTGGCCCTGTCGGGCCCGCTCTACATCTGGGCGGGCTACGGTTTGGTTTCCAAGAAGGGCGAGACCGCCGTCCTGAAATACGAAGCAAAATCGACCCAGCACTTCATCTCGGGCGGCGCGGGATACAGGGGCGCGATCTCGGACAAGCTGGAATGGATGGCCGAGGCGGGCCTCTTGGTCGCGGCCTACCGGGAAGAAGCCATGGGCGTTACGGTCACGGGCTCGGCCCTGGGGGTCGTCGCGGGAGCCGGGCTGGGCTGGCGGCTCGGCGAGAAGTTGTTCCTCGCCGCCGAAGCGGGGTATCTGTTCTCGTCGGACAAGGTCGAGGGAAAAACCATCAAGCCGGGCGGCTTCAAAGCGGGATTGGGGCTGGGAATCCGGTTCTGACCAGTCCCCGGGGGCTTTCCTTCCGCTCGGCTCGGGAATATTGTGACAGACATCTCATCGCCGTAATCACATAGACGCTGAATACAATTGACCGGTGGCTCGGCACACATCGGCCCCGTATAAAAGCGGCTTGAGGCGAAGATCCGCATCTATTCGCCGCAGCGGCCGCCTCTGACGTCCTTGTCCTGGCCCCCGCCCGCTCTCCGGCTGTTCTTGACGCCCCTGGGGCTCTCTTTTATACTCCAACAAGATTGACGATCGAGGCGATTGCGTGGCCGCGGGGCGGCTCCGCCGAAGAGGAAATTCTGATGATGGATTCTACGAACCGAGACGTTTCTGTCGAACACAGGCTCACGCTCGAAATTGTTAAGGATTTATGGTCCAGAACATACAACACGGCCGGGAATCCCGATTGGACACATATCCTTCCGTATTACGATAAAGACATATACTTCAGGGATTCCATCCAGGAATTGCATGGGATCGATGAATTCACCGCCATGACCGAACGGCTGACAAAACGGTCCAAAGACCTGTCAATGAACATCGTCCATGCCGTTCAGGAGGGAAATACTGTCTTTCTGGAATGGGAGATGACCATCAAATTCAAGAAAAATCCGAGCTCGGTTTTGTATGGAACCAGCAGGTTGACATTGAACAGCGAAGGGAAAATTGCCGCGCAGAGAGACTATTATGATCTCTGGGGTGATATTTTTGACAACATTCCAAGGTTCGGAAAAGCCTACAGGAGGTTCATGAAAAAGAGGTTTGGATGACACGGGGATGAAGAAATACAGCAAGTTCACAAAATACTTTCAAGAGTATAAGTGGTCCAACATTTTGACGATGATCAGGAACGGTCGGTCAGACCCCAAGATCTGCCGCGAGGACTTCCATGATAAGCTTGTTGTTCTAACGGGAGCCACATCCGGTATCGGCTACCATACGGCCAGAAAGTATGCCTCTCACGGGGCGAACCTGCTGTGCATCAATCGAAATCCTGAGAAATCGGAAGTTCTCCGCCATGAAATTGAGAGCGAGTTCGGCGTCGGCTGCGATTTCAGAATAGCCGATCTGAGCATTCTGAGTGATGTTGTGCGTGTATCGATAGAACTGTCGCAGCGGAACACTCCTATTGACGTCCTGATTCATAATGCGGGGATATACCTGACAAAAAAAGCAATTACAATTGACGGATATGAAAAAGTATTTGTCGTTCACTACCTCTCGTCTTTTATCATGAATTACATTTTAATGAATAAGCTGAAAGCTCAGGAAAAAGCCCGGATTATAATGGTCGGGTCTGAGGCGCACCGTTTTGCGGCCTGGGGGTTGAGGCTCGATGATCTCAACTGGGAAAAGCGAAGGTATTCGGGACTAAGGAGTTATGGCTCAGCCAAGACAGCCCAGCTTTTGTCAATGATCGTCTTCAACGAACAGTTTCAGAACACGGGGGTGACGATCAACACGATGCATCCGGGGGCGGTCAAAACGGAAACCGCCCAGGAGAATGGGCCGGTTTACAAATGGTTCAAACGGAATTTCCTGGATAAGTCTTTAAGATCTCCCGAGATATCGGCCGAAGCATTGTTTTATCTCGGAGTCTCAAAAGAAATTGAAGGCATGAGTGGAAAATTCTTCAGCCTGACCACCGAAGAGGTGCCGGCGCCACCGGCTCTTGATAAAGAGGTTGCCTGCGAGCTGTGGGATCTAACGCTCAAACTGGCGGGATTTCAGGCTCATGCGCCGAAATGATCGATGTGACGGAATGCTATTGATCAATAAAATGAGATAACATGACTGAAAACACATTCGATACGGTGGTTGTCGGCGGGGGGGTCGCCGGCTTGACTGCGACGGCTTACCTGGCACGCGCGGGTCAGAAAGTCCTGCTCATTGAGAAGAACAGTGAGTGTGGAGGGCTTGTCAATACCTTTTCCCGAGACGGATTTCTTTTTGATGCGGGCGTTAGAGCCCTGTTGAACGCCGGAATCATTTTCACCATGCTCAAGGACCTGAACATTCAGGTCGAAGTGGTGAAAAGCCCGGTTTCACTGGGCATTGAGAATGAAATCCTGCATATCAATGATGTTGATAGCTTATCGGAATATCGGGACCTTCTGATAAAAATCTACCCGGAAAGCAGCGGCGAGATCCATGTGTTGATAAGAATCATACGCAAGGTGATGAAGCACATGGATGTGCTTTACGGAATTGAGAATCCGGTTTTCAAAGACATGAAACGAGATGTCGGCTTCCTATTCAGGAAAATCCTGCCATGGTTTCCCAGGTTCATCTTTACCGTCCGGAAAATAAACCGCATGAACATCCCGGTTGAGGAGTATCTGCAGACAATCATCAAGGATCCTTCACTCAGGGATATTGTCTCCCAGCATTTTTTTAAGAATACACCTGCGTTCTTTGCGTTGAGCTACTTTTCGCTTTATCTCGATTATTTCTATCCCCGGGGCGGCGTGGGGAAGCTGTCGGAAGCCTTGAGGGGCAGAGTATTGGAACTTGGAGGAGAGATAAAGACAGGAAGGAAGGTCACAGGGGTGTTTCCTGATGAACATCGTGTGAAAGACGATCAGAATACCAGCTTCAATTATCAAAACCTGATCTGGGCCGCCGACCTGAAGACGCTTTATCGAATTGCCGAAACTGACACCCTGCCGCCCGAGATGAAAACAAAAATTGAGGAGAACAGAGCGAGGATTCTGGGAAACAGAGGGGGGGATTCTGTTTTTACCCTGTTTCTGGAAGTCAATGAACCCCTAGAATCATTCGGAAAAATCGCCCACGGACACTTTTTTTATACGCCTTCAAGACAAGGCTTGGAAAACACTCACCGCCAAGAGCTGAACGATATCCTGGGTCGTTTTGACAAGGTCAGTAAAGAAGAGGTCCTGGCCTGGTTGGATAAATTTGCCGGGCGGAACACTTACGAAATATCCATTCCCGGACTTAAAGATGCCGGCATGGTCCCTCCGGGAAAAACGGGGGTGATCATCAGCCTTCTTGCTGAATATGATTTGTTTAAGCTGGTTAAGGAAGCAGGCTGGCTTGATGAGTTTGTTTCGGAGCTTGAGAATCGTGTTTTGAGAGTCATCTCGGGTTCTGTGTACCCGATGCTAAAAGATAAAATTGTCGCGCGCTTTTCTTTTACCCCCTTAAGCATCGAGAGCAGAATCGGCAGTTCTGAGGGGGGAATTACAGGATGGGCGTTTCAAAAAGTGATGCCGGTGATAAACAAAATACAGATCGCCGATCGCTCAGTGCTCACGCCCTTGCCCTCAATTTATCAGGCAGGTCAGTGGGCGTACAGTCCGGCCGGTGTTCCCATGTCGATACTCACCGGCAAGCTCGCAGCTGATAAAGTTTTGAAAAGTGCGTGATATCCGCCGGCCGGCGCAGACGCCTGCGATTTATTTGCCGGACCTTTGCGTGCTGGGTTGGGCTTGTTCGAGAAACGCTTCTCTAGAGAGCATTTACATCCAGGGACCGATACGGTAAGATGAGAGCCCTCGATGCGCCTGTAGCTCAGTGGATAGAGCGACGGACTCCGGATCCGTAGGTCGGAGGTTCGAATCCTCTCAGGCGCGCTCCCGTTCCTTACCGGGCGCGGTTCCATCTTTTCTCCGGCGCCACGACAAATACCACAACGGAAAAGGCATGGCCCCGGATAGAGTTAAGGTCGTCATCAAGGTCAAGACCTCGTCGCCTTTGTTCCGCGTCTCTATCGACGAGAAAAGGGTGCTGCTCCGGGACGGCGCGGCGAAAGTCGATCTGGCATCCGGGAGCGGGGAGCATGTCCTGATGTGGTTAGTCCGCGACCGGCCGGGGGCGTCCTACGGGATCGAGATCGCCGAGCCCCCGAGAGCCAAGATGAGCTGCAAGGCCGCCCTCGACGCCTCCGGCATGGACGCGGGCATTTTCTGGTTCACGCTCTGAGCCCGCCGATAAGGGGGAAAAAATGAATCTCCGATTCCTTGGGACCGCCGCCTGCCTGGGGTGCCTGGTTCTTGCGGCCGCCGCGCAGGAAGAGCCGGAGCTCGATCCGCAATCAAAGAGAGAGCTCTACCGCGAGGCCGTCGGCCGCGAGATCCGCGATCCCTCCCTGACCTCGCCCGTCGCCGCTCCGGCAGTGGATTTTCAGCTGACGACCGAAAAGAAGAACCGGAAAGCCAAGGCCATGGTGGGTTTGAGGGTCGGCGAAGCCCTGTTTTTCGACGTGAAGTTCATCGCACCCCTGGGCGACGCCGATTCCGAAGCGACGCCCCTCAGCTTGGACGGGTTGTCGCGGTCCTCGGTCGTGGACCTGGGCTTCCATTTTCTCTCCTGGAGGCCGAGGATCGATGCCGCCGCCGCCCGGGAAGTCTTTGAGGAATACGCCCGGAGGCGGTCCCGGCCGCCCGGCGCGGAAGAAGCCCCGAGCATCGACCGGGCCTCCGGGCCGATCTCCCTCTCGCAGCTCGGAGAAGAGCCGGATCTCAGGGAGAAATTCCTCGGGGCGATCGACCGGGGGGCAGCCTATTTCGCGGCTTGCCGGTTCAAGGTCGGCCGGCAGGATTTCAGTTACGCCGATAAGGACCTGAAGACGACATCGGTCCAGAAAACGAGCGCCGCCGTCGTGGCGGCCGCAGGCCTGCTCACCGGGAGCGCGGGCTATTTCGGCCTCAACCTGGAGTATCAGGCCTTTTATGAGGGCGGGGAGGCGGCGGAGCTCATCCTGCCCTTCGGAGAAGGGGGCGTTCAGCGCATCAAGAAAACGGTCCTCGGACCGCCGGGAAGAAGGGAGCGGTTCAAGGTGGAGGGCGAATACAGAAAGGCCTTGACGGGGCATCTGGCCGTCAACCCGAAGCTGTCGTATTTTCCGGGGGAGAGGATCGTGTCGGTTTCGCTTCCCGTCTATTTGTTCAGGAACCCGGACGAGGGTCTCAACGGAGGCGTCGCGCTGGGCTGGACGTCCCGCAGCGGCGGCCGTTTCGACCTGGGGATATTCATCGGCACCGCCTTCTCGCTCTTCCCCTCGGACTCGCCCTGAACATTCAGGCCGCCCGACCTCTCTGCCTGGCCGGCTCCCGGGGGATGGAAGAGAACAATTGAGGTAAATAGGTATTGTGTCCCCCATTAATTTCACTAAAATAAGGTTGGGATGAAAAGCAGCCGCAGGGTGGTCGCCGCGCTCCTGGCCTTCGTCATCGTGTTTTTCACGGGCGTCATCGGGTTCAAGGTCATCGGCGGCCGGGACTGGACGCTCCTGGACAGCACCTACATGACGGTCATCACCCTGTCCACGGTCGGCTACGGCGAGCCCAAGGACGCAAGCAACGACCGGGCCCTGCGGGCCTTCACCGTCGTCTTCAACCTCATCTGCCTGGGAACGATCGCCTTCGCCATCACCTCGATCACGGCCTTCATCGTCGAGGGAGAGCTCAAGGACTATCTGGGGAGAAGAAAAATGGAAAAGAAGATCTCCCGCTTGAAGGGCCATTACATCATTTGCGG